>NZ_VOIQ01000005.1 GCF_010470675.1 Desulfovibrio sp. JC010 | reverse complement strand
CGCTGGCAAAGCTCATAAAGTTGCGATGGTCGCATCAATGAGAAAGTTACTTGGCATTTTGAATGCCCTAATTGCTAACGACCAATATTGGTCTGAGCAGCCTGCGTAGCTTGACTTTTGCCACCGTTGCTCCGGCGGCTGGGGAAGGAAAACTTTTGCAAAAGTTTTCCTTCCCCAGACCCCATCCTTTCAAAACCTTTCATTATGGCTTCGCCGCTTTGATTTAAAATTTGTCCTACGGAAATTTAAATTTGTTGTTGACAGATACCACTCTTTAAATTAGTAATAGTTATCAACAGCAATAAATAAGGAGATTACAAATGCAGAATAAAGTTCTCGAAGCAATGAAAGAAGCAGGCAAGCCAGTTCGTCCCGGTGATATAGCTAAAGCACTCGGTGTTGAATCCAAGGATGTTTCCAAAGCCATTAAAGCTCTCCGTGAAGACGGAAAAGTCCACAGCCCCAAACGCTGCTACTACGAGCCTCTTTAATAAAATTTCCAATCACCTCATAACCACTCACACCCCACGCAAAAAGGCGGAATGTTCGTTACCACCCGAACATTCCGCCTTTTGCTATTTTGATAAACCTGTTTAAGTAACTACCACATATTACTTGGTTATCGTTACCACTCCATCTTTTCCTGATGCTTGGAAAGTAAAATATGCCCCCGGAGTTTTAACTCTAAAACCATTTTTATCCCTAAGTAAATAGCCATCACAAATCGGTATGCCTGTGACATCAATAATCTTAATATGCCAAGTTTCGGTATAGTCAATAGTTCTTTGCAGAGTTATCTCAAAGCTTTCTTCACTATCACTACCGACAATATCTGATTTCTTTACGATATACCCAGTAGGCACAGACGCCTTGACTTTAACGACCCTCGGCATTTCAGCTGCGTTCTTTACGATCAATTTCCCATCTTCACAAAAAGCGGCTGTCGCAAACATGGTAACGAGCAACATACTCAATAATAACGCAATTTTTTTCATAATATTTTCCAAATCCCCACATTTATATACGGCTAAACTGAACCGCCCCTATACCCCACCAAAACACCTTGATTAGACTTGTTATAAATAACTATCAAACATAATGCTTATTAGCAACAGACCCAAAAAAGACCGCAATACCAAAAGATATTACGGTCGTGATTATTAGTAATAAACTAAGAAGTTATACAGCGAAGCTTACTAAAAAGTTTTGGGATCCTCAAACCCTTTTCAAAGGGTTTGAGGCCCCCGGCAGGGTCGCCGAAGGCAATTACATCAACAAACTACCCACCTGATAAATAATCACAGACAGCGAATAGCCGAAAGTCAGCGACCCGAACACTGAAAAAGTAGCCCACTTCCAGTTGGTCTCGCGAGCGATAACCGCCACGGTAACCATACATGGCACGTATACCATCAAGAAGATGAACACCGACCAGATTACCGGAGTAGTCCAGGCCTTGTCGGCTGCGATCTTTTCAGTGAGCGACAGGGCTTCTTCCGGGTCCTCTTCGCCAAGTGAATAGGCGGTGGACATGGTGGAAACAAAAACTTCCTTGGCTGCGAACGCGCCGATAAAAGCAACATTGGCCTGCCACGGGAACCCGGCCACATCAGTTACCGGGGAAATGGCTTCACTCATGCGTCCGGCATAAGAATGCTTGAGAGCGGCTTCACCTTCATTGTAACTGATTTCAGCAAGGACCTGCTTCACTTTGGCTTCTTTTTCCTCAGCAGTGCCGGACCAAGCTACACTCTGCTCAGCCACCTGCACCCGCTGGGCTTCGAAAGCCGCTACACGTTCGGCAGGGAGCTGCGGGAAGGTCATCAAGGCCCACATGAGGATAGAAATTGCGAGGATCACAGTCCCGGCCTTTTTCACGTATTCCCAGACACGGTCCCAAGTGTGGATGGCTACACCATGCAGGGTCGGGATACGGTACGGAGGCAACTCCATAACGAACGGGGTGGACTCACCTTTTAGGGCTGTCCAACGCAGCAGACGCCCGAAACAAAGGGCCAACAGCCATGAGATGAGCACCAACCCGAACATGACCGTAGTGGCGTTGTCCGGATAAAAAGCGCGGACAAGCATGAGATATGCAGTGGTCTTGGCTCCGCAGATCATAAACGGTGCGGTGATGATGGTGGCAATGCGCTCCTTGGGGCTGCGCAGGGTACGGCAGGTCATAACGCCGGGAACAGCACAGCCGCCGGGCAGACCGCCGGACATGATGAAAGGCATGATGGACATGCCGTGCAAGCCGAATGAACGGAACACCCGGTCGACCATGTAGGAAACGCGGGCCATGTAGCCGAGATCTTCCAGAAAAACGAGCATGGCAAACATAATCAGGATCAACGGGGTAAAGCCCATAACCGCGCCTACGCCGTCAATTACCCCTGATGTGACCATGGACCGGAGCAAACCGTCCGGCAGCAAAGAGCCTACTGTATTGGAGAACCACGCAAAACCTGCTTCCACCCAGCCCTGCGGGATAGCCCCAACATTGAATGTGATGTAAAACATGGAATACATGATCAAGAGCATGATCACCGGACCAAGAAATTTGTGAGTCAGCACAAGATCAATCTTGTCTGAAGCATCAAAGCGCAGATTGTCCTCACGGCTGATGACGCCCTGTTTGAGGATGGAATTAATAAAGCCGTAACGATAATCAGCCAGCACTGCTTCAGGGTAGGTATTCAGTGTCTTCTGGATGTGCGCGGAAACAGTCTGCACTTTTTCTTCCATCTGCACAGCCATTTGCGGATCGGCTTTTTGGCCGTTTTTCATGACTATCTCATCTTCTTCCAGATACTTCACCGCCAGCCAGTGCGGATCGTAACGATCAGTCATGAATTCGTTTTCCTTGATGAGCACGGTCATCTCTTCAATAACCGGATCAAGGTCGTGACCATATGAAATATTTACCGGATTCCATTCGCCTTCGGTTGCTTCAACAACCTGCTGCACGGATTCCATGAGTTCTTCCTTGCCCACACCGCGACGGGCTATGCATTCCACAACCGGAACACCCATAAGCTCGGAAAGTTTTTTGGAATCGATGCGGATGCCCTTCTTACGCACCTCGTCCATCATGTTCAGGCCGAGGACGACCGGAACACCAATCTCCATAAACTGCACGGCAAGATACAGGGAACGCTCAAGAGAAGTGGCATCGAGCATATTGATAACCACATCGGGCTTTTCATCGACAATCACATTGCGGGCGACGACCTCTTCCATGGAATAGGAAGTAAGGGAATATGTGCCGGGCAGATCGACGAGATTGGCGCAAAAATCAGGGGTGCAGTAGCGTCCCTCAGTACGGTCCACAGTGATGCCCGGGTAGTTGCCCACCCGCGCTGTTGACCCTGTAAGGGCATTGAACATGGTGGACTTGCCGCAGTTGGGCTGACCGGAAACCGCTACAAAATATTCCTTGCCCATAGCTTAATCCTCCGGAGCGACCACGATAAAATCAGCTTCGTTGTTGCGCAGGGTCAGGGTAAAGCCCTTCATGCGCAGTGCAACAGGATCTTCCAGAGGCGCACGGCCCACAACCATGAATTCAGTGCCGGGTACAAGCCCCATGTCCCGGATACGACGCCCCAATTCACCGCTGGCGTTAACCGAAACAACTACACCTTTCTGGTCCTTTTTCATTGTTCTGAGTGATACAGACATAACTCCCCTTACACCATATATCTTTTAATTTGATTATGAATAGCATTTTCAACAACAGCCAGTCTATCCCAGCCGCAATTCGAATCTGCTACTTAGCCATGCCCATGATTGAAAGTCAATCTCAGACACGGTAATTTAACATATAATTTTAAGCACAATGAATATCACACTGACCAGACATATATCTTCCGACTTCAAGCTGGTATATTTATTTTTATTGTAGATTAGATTAAGCGGAAGCATTACTGTCTTTTCAGCAACCAGCATTCTAAACAATCAGTATTTTATATGAATAACTTAATTTCCTACGAAGACCTGCGCCAATACGCCAAAGTCCTGCTCTGGGCTATCGGCAGCCAGAAGGCTGACGGGCTGAAAAACAAAAATATCATCATCATTAAATATGATTACCTTGCCACTCCGCTGGCGGAAGCACTCTTCGGACTGCTTATAGAAAAGCACCTACATCCGGTCATGGAAACCGCTTTAACTCCGGCCATGAAGGCGGAACTGTACATCAATTCCAGTTACGGACAGCTGACCTTCCATCCTCCGGGAAAAGAAGAACTCTACGGCGAAGCCGCCGGGGTGATTCGCATCCATGCCCCAGAAGAAGTGGAAGCCATGACCGAAGTGGACCCGCGCGCAATCATGGAAAACCGCAACGGCACCCGCCCCTTCAAACAAGCCATTGAAAAACGCAAGCTGCACGGCAAGCTGGCCTGGACCGAGTGCGCCTACCCCACGCAGGCCCTGGCCGACAAGTCCGGACTTTCCCTTGAGGATTACACCACCCGGCTCATGCGGGCCTGCTATCTGAATATGCCCGACCCGGCCCGCGAATGGCAGAAAATCTCCGAACGCACCAATGAGATTGCCCGCTGGCTGACCTCGCTTGATATCAAGACCATCCGCATGCAATCCGAGCTTTGCGACCTCTTTTTTTCGCCGGGTGAGAACCGAAAGTGGTGCGCGGCAGCAGGTGAAAACATCCCCGGCTATGAAATCTTCATCTCCCCGGACTGCCGTACGGTTAACGGAATCTACTTCGCTGACCTGCCTTCATTATATATGGATAAAGCCACCTACGGGGTGCAGATGGAATTTATGGACGGCATCGCCATGCGCGTGAAAGCCATGGGCGGAGAAAAATTCCTGCTCGACCAGCTCCGGGCAGACGGCGGCGCGCGCCGGGTGGGTGAATTCGCGCTGACCGATGCTTCCATTTCACGGGTGGATCATTTCATGGCCCAGACCATCCTTGATGAAAATTTCGGTGGCGAGCACGGCAGCTGTCATATCGCGCTTGGCCAGTCTTTAAGCGAAACATTTGCCGGGCCGCCGGAAATTCTGGATAAAATGATGATGGACTCACTTGGATTCAACACGTCATCCATCCATTGGGACCTCGTAAATACTGAAGAAAAAATTGTCACCGCAAATCTTGCCGGGGGTGAAAAAGTGACTATTTACGAGAACGGACGGTTTAAAATCGATTAAATCATCTTAAATTGAAAAAAAGTCCCATTTGATCCCGTTTCACATGTTGACAACATTATCGGGATGCTTATTTGTCTAATTACGCGGTCTGACTGTCCTTTTTCAAGGTTCTCAGGCCGCTAATTCATGACACCGGAGAGTCCATGTCTGGAAAAGAAGATAATAAAGAAATGAACGAACAGGAAACCGCGGCGACTGAAACTGAAGAAACTGCGGAAACTGAGAATGAAGTGACTTTAAGCGAAGACGAACTCAAAGCCCTCTGCCGGGAACACGTCTGTCCCGCATGCGATGTGATGGGAGAAGCCAAGGAAGAGCGTCTCCGTGCACTGGCTGAAACGGAAAATATTAAAAAGAGACTCGCCCGCGAGACTGATGAACTGAAAAAGTTCGCGGCGGACTCCATCCTTTCCGATCTGCTGCCCGTGCTGGACAACCTCGACCTCGCCCTTAACCACGCCCAGAATCTTGACGCTTGCAAAGATTTCGTTATCGGTGTGGATATGACCAGAAAAATGTTTCTGGAAACCCTCGCCAAGCACGGCCTTGAAGCTGTGGGCAAAGTCGGCGAAGAGTTCGACCCCAATTTTCACGAAGCCATGGGCATGGCACAGGATGCGGATCTTCCCGCTGAAAGCATCGCCCAGATCATGCAGTGCGGCTACGTCCTCAAAGGACGCGTTATCCGCCCGGCAAAAGTAATGGTCAATAAATTATCCTGATTTTTATAGCCTGACCTCTTTACAAGCTGAAATCAGGCCTTAAATCATAATGCAGTAAATTTGAAAATACATCTGGAGGAATTTATATATGTCTAAAATCATCGGAATCGACCTCGGTACTACCAACTCCTGCGTTTATGTTATGGAAGGTAAAGACCCCAAATGCGTTACCAACGCAGAAGGCGGCCGCACCACTCCCTCCATCGTAGGCTTCACTGATAAAGAACGCCTCGTTGGTGAAATTGCTAAACGTCAGGCTGTTACCAACCCTGAAAAAACCGTCTTCGCCATCAAGCGTCTCATGGGCCGTCAGGCAAGTGCTCCTGAAGTAAAAAAATGGACCGACCACTGCCCCTACCCCATCGTTGACGGTAAAGGCGGTGATGCATGGGTTGAAATCGAAGGCAAAAAATACAGCCCCGCTGAAGTTTCTGCAATCATCCTGCAGCAGCTCAAAAAGGACGCTGAAACCTACCTTGGCGAAAGCGTAACCGAAGCGGTTATCACTGTTCCCGCATACTTCAACGACTCTCAGCGTCAGGCCACCAAAGATGCAGGCCGCATCGCAGGTCTTGAAGTAAAGCGTATCATCAACGAGCCTACCGCTGCTTCTCTGGCTTACGGTTTCGACAAAAAAGCCAACGAAAAGATCGCGGTATTCGACCTCGGTGGCGGTACCTTTGATATTTCCATCCTCGAAGTAGGCGACAACGTTGTTGAAGTTCGCGCTACCAACGGTGACACTTTCCTCGGCGGTGAAGACTTTGACAACGCTGTAATCCAGTACCTCGTTGAAGAGTTCAAGCGTGAAAACGGCATTGATCTCTCTCAGGACCGCATGGCTCTGCAGCGTCTGAAAGAAGCAGGCGAAAAGGCCAAGAAAGAGCTTTCCACTGCCATGGAAACCGAAGTCAACCTGCCCTTCATCACTGCTGACCAGAACGGTCCCAAGCACCTCATGGTCAAAATTTCCCGCTCCAAGCTGGAAAAACTGGTTGAAGATCTCGTTGACCGCACCAAGGCTCCCTGCCAGAAAGCACTGAAAGACGCAGGTCTCACCGCAGCGGACATCGACGAAGTAATCCTCGTAGGTGGTATGACCCGTATGCCTCTGGTACAGCAGAAGGTACAGGAATTCTTCGGCAAAGAGCCCAACCGTTCCGTTAACCCGGACGAAGTTGTTGCAATGGGCGCATCCATTCAGGGCGGTATCCTCGCCGGTGACGTTAAAGACGTTCTCCTGCTCGACGTTACTCCCCTGTCTCTGGGTATCGAAACCATGGGCGGTGTTTTCACCAACCTGATCGAAAGAAACACCACTATCCCCACCCGCAAGAGTCAGGTGTTCACCACAGCGGCGGACAACCAGCCCTCCGTGTCCATCCACGTTCTGCAGGGTGAGCGTCCCATGGCTGCCGACAACATGACCCTCGGCCGTTTTGAGCTGACCGGACTTCCCGCAGCACCCCGCGGCGTACCCCAGATCGAAGTTACTTTCGACATCGACGCCAACGGTATCGTAAACGTATCCGCCAAGGACATGGGTACCGGTAAAGAGCAGTCCATCCAGATCACCGCTTCCTCCGGTCTTTCCGAAGAAGACATCGAGAAAATGGTCAAGGATGCTGAGTCCCACGCTGAAGACGATAAGAAAAAGCAGGAGCTCATTGAAGCCCGCAACCAGGCTGATTCCCTTATATACACCACTGAAAAGTCCCTGCGCGAAGTAGGTGAAAACGTAGACGCGGAACTCAAGGCTGACATCGAAGCCAAGAGCGAAGATCTTAAAAAGGTTCTCGAAACCGAAGATCCCGAAGCCATCAAGCAGGCTACCGATGCTCTGGCACAGGCTTCCCACAAGCTGGCTGAACAGCTCTACGCACAGCAGAATGCTGCCGGTGCTGAAGGCGCAGCAGGTCCCGAAGGTGCAGCAGATGCAGGCGCAGCAAACGCTGATGACGATGTAGTTGACGCTGACTTCACCGAAGTTAAAGACGACGACAAAAAATAATTTGCGTGCAGACTTGCATAGCTGATTAGTAAAGTATAATTTGATCCGGCCTTCATTAATTAATGAAGGCCGGATTTTTTTATGCCTCCGGCGGCTTAAACCCTTTTGCAAAAGGGTTTAAGAATCCCAAAACCTTTTATTATGGCTTCGCCTCTTCGTGAGATTCTTTCGTCTGATAGGCATTAAACTTGACGAATTTACTTTCATAAGCCACAAACTTTGCATGGGAAATTTCATGAGTAAAGAAAAGGCTTCACGCCTTTCAAATCATATTTTTGCAGTTATACTGCTGGCTGCTTTTGTATTTGCCGCATCAGGCTGTATTTCGCTCCAGAAACAGCCGGTCAAAATGCCGACCGTCTCCACTGAAATGATGACCACGCAGGCTCTTGTCAGCGAAGCCGATAAGGCTTGGCGGACACGGGACTACATCACCAGTGAGCTGTACTACACCAGACTGCTGGAACGCACCGACATCCCGGAACGGGTAATCCTTCCGGCCACGGAAAGACTGGCAGTCAGTTCCTTCAAGTCCGGACATTATCACGAGGCAGAAGCACGCCTTGAGCAGTGGCAGAAGCTCTCTGAAGACGCGATAAGCTCCCCGGTCTGGCAGGAATATTATTTCGAGACCCTCACTGCCATCAAAGACTTCCCCAAGCTGAGAACCCATCTCTCCCAGACCATGGAAGATCCGTTCCTGTCATGGGAAATCCGCTCCACAGCCGGTAAAAATCTTTCCGGTATGGAGCAGGACTCTGCTTCGCTTACCGCTCTGGCGCGGCTCTATGCAATCGCCCCGGAAGACGCCAACAAACAGGGACTGGAACTATGGTTCATGAAAGGCCTTGCAGACAAGAGCAAGGCTGAAATCGAAGCCATGGCCGAACTAGTTCCCAGCGGCGCGAACCTTAAATTTCCTTACGAACTGCTTGTTTTCGAAAAAGCGGTCCGTCAGTCCGAAGATACCGAATACTGGCCCATGTCATGGCGCACCATGGCCGGGATCATCCAGAACGGCCAGATCGCGGACAAAACATATTTCAGCGAAATCCTGAGCAGACTTGAAGGTGAATACGGCATCCCGCGCGTAGGCATCGCCCTCGTGCTGCCCATCTCAGGACGCTTTCAGGAATACGGCTGGAAAATCGTTCGCGGTGCGGGCGCGGCCCAGTGGGAAATGACCAAAGCAGGTCTCGACGTGGACGTGCAGGTCATCAACACCGAATCCCCGGACTGGCTGGAACGACTCCAGAACCTGCCCCCGTGGTACACCACCATCGGAGGCCCTATCAGCGTAAAAGCTTTCAAGCAGCTGGAACAGGCCGAAACATATGCGGACAAGGTCACCTTCTCCTTCCTTGCCAAGCCCGGCAACCTTGAAGAAGGAAAACAGGCATGGAGATTTTTCTCCAGCCCCGAAGACCAGATCCGCTCCACCCTTGATCTTGCTGTAAACGATCTGGGCATCACCAGACTGGCCGTGCTTTATCCGCAGGAAAAATTCGGTCGTCAGATGTCCAAAAAGTTCTTTAATATGGCTGCCATGCGCGGTGCAAAAATAACCGGCATGGAATCATATCCACCCCGCGATTTTCCCAAATGGGGCAAGGTGGTCGGAAAGCTGGTCCGTGCGGACCAGAAGCAGGCCCAGAACGAAGCAGAAGGACTGGGCGAGGACGCCCCCCTACCGGAAACAGATTTCGGCGCGGTCTTCATCCCGGACACATGGCATCAGGCACAGCTGATGATTCCGCACTTCTTTTTCCATGAAGCGGACACCCTTGTTTTCCTCGGTCCCGAACTCTGGAGTCAGGCCCTGAACTCCGCCCGCGACGTGGAAGCACGCAACCTACGCCTTACCGTTGCCCCCGGAGCATGGTGGTCAGCCAGTGACGGTGCCGGACGTCTCAAAGAAGTAATGAACCGTGAAGGTCTTGGCACACCTGATTTCTGGGTTGCGCTGGGTTACGACTTCATTAAATTCGCAGGCAAGCTCGGAACCTTCAATGAAGGCTGGACCGCCGAAACCGTAAACGCACGCATAAACGAAGCGCAGCATATGGATTTCAGCCTCGCACCCATCAGCTGGGATGCACAGGGCAAGGCCAGCCAGAAGCTCTACCTGTTCCGTCCCGAGCAGAACGGCAAAACCCGCATTGATGCTGCACTGGTCAGCTCAACTCTCGCCAAGGCCAAGGCCAGACGCGAAGCACGCGTTACCGCTTGGGAAGAAAAGCAGGCCGAACTGGAAGCCAAGCAGGAAGAAGCTGCTTTGAAAAATACTGAACAATAGATTGCCTCCGGCGGCCCTGCCGGGAGCCTTAAACCCTTTTTGTAAAAAGGGTTTAAGAATCCCAAAAACTTTTAATAGGGCTTCGCCGAATGTAATATCTACACCCCTAGCCAGCACAATCAGGCGTGGGGCTAATGGATTAAATCAAAAGTAAATATTCAGTCTCCAGCGGCGAAACCCCGATAAAAAGTTTTTCCCCTCTGGCCGCCGGAGACAAAAATAAGGAGATAATAATGAGTGATGAGAAACTCAATTTAGAGGAAGTAGCCCGTGTGGCACGCCTTGCAAGACTCGATCTTTCAGAAGAAAAAACTGAATTATTTGCAGGACAGCTCAATAACATCCTCTCATACATGGACAAGTTGAACGAAATCGACACAAGCGAAGTAGAACCTCTGTTCAGCCCGGTGGAACACACCACCAGACTGCGCAAGGATGAGGTCAGGAAAGAGCACACCAGAGATGAAGTTCTTTCCAATGCGCCGGATACTGACGGCAAGTACTTTGTTGTTCCCCGCATCGTATAAATTCAAGCTAATACACAGAGATATAAAATGTCCTCACTCATAGAAAAATCACTCACTGAAATCCACGCCATGCTTATGGCCAAGGAAGTGACTGCCACTGAAGCTGTCAAAGCCTGCCTTGAGCAGATCACCAAAAGCGAACCCGAAACCAAGGCCCTGCTGCACATCTGCAATGAGGAAGCCCTCAAGCAGGCCGAAGAAATGGACGCCACAGGCCCTGATGCATCCAAGCCGCTCTGGGGTATTCCGGTCGTCGTAAAAGACGCACTGGCTACCAAGGGTGTACCCACCACCGCAGGTTCCAAAATCCTCGAAGGTTTCACCCCCTTCTACGATTCCACTGCGGTAGCCAAGCTCAAGGAAGCAGGTGCCATCATCGTAGGTAAGGCCAACATGGACGAATTCGCCATGGGTTCCACCACTGAGAACTCCGCCTACCAGACCACCACCAACCCCTGGGACCCCAGCCGCGTACCCGGCGGTTCTTCCGGCGGTTCCGGCGCAACCATCGCAGCCGGACAGTGCTACGCCGCTCTCGGCACCGATACCGGTGGTTCCATCCGTCTTCCCGCATCTTTCTGCGGCTGTGTCGGCGTTAAGCCCACATACGGCCGCGTATCCCGTTACGGCCTCATCGCCTACGGCTCCTCCCTCGACCAGATCGGTCCCATGACCAGAACCGTAGAAGATGCCGCAAGAGTGCTCAACGTAATCGGCGGTCACGACCAGCGCGATTCCACATCCGCTGATAAGCCCATGGAAGATTTCGTAGCCGCCCTTGAAGAACGCAAGGACCTTTCCGGCCTGACCATCGGCCTGCCCGAAGAATACTGGGGCGAAGGTCTTTCCGAGGAAGTCAGCGAAGCCTGCCGCGCCGCAATCGCCAAGGCCGAAGAACTGGGTGCCAAGACCGTTCCCGTAAAACTTTCCATGACCGAATACGCCATCGCGACCTACTATATCATCGCAATGGCTGAAGCGAGCTCCAACCTGTCCCGCTTCGACGGCGTCCGCTACGGTCACCGCACCAAGGACCCCAAGGAACTGGCCGAGCTTTACACCAAATCCCGCACCGAAGCTTTCGGTGACGAGGTCCAGCGCAGAATCATAATTGGGACCTACGTTCTTTCCGCAGGTTACTACGATGCATACTACCGCAAGGCCGCCCAGATCCGCCGCCTGCTGCGCGAAGACTTCAACAAGGCATTCGAGTCCTGCGACCTCATCGCCGGCCCGGTATGCCCCACCACAGCCTTCCCTGTAGGCGACCTGACTTCCGATCCCCTGCAGATGTACCTGCAGGATATCTTCACCATTTCACTGAACTTAGTGGGAATGCCCGGCATGTCCCTGCCCGTAGCACTTGGCAAGAAAACCAACATGCCCGTAGGTCTCCAGTTCATGGCACCCGCCTTTGATGAAAAGACCATGCTTCAGGCTGCCAACGTTCTCGAAAAGAACCTCCCCGAGCTGCCCAAAGTCAAACTCTAGGAAGCAGGCACATAAAAAAATTCAAGCCCCGCGCTCATCAGAGTGCGGGGCTTTTGTTTTTACATATGCAATCAAATCCAAAGCATAAAACTTATTGCGGTGGCTGACGTTTAAATCCTGAGCTAATCCCACCCATTATTACAGAACCGACAGCATTTGGAACAACCGCGCCAGTCCCCTTAGCAACAAACTGAATTTCCAACACTACAGCTGATTTTTTGGTTACCTTATATATTGGATTGTACGGGTCACGTTTTTCATAAAGATTTCTTGTTCCTGTTGCTCTGCCCAGCGCGACAGTGACGGAACTGGCACAACCGTCAGGAATATTAATCTGATGATGATCGGAAGATAATATACCGTTGAAGTGATAATAACGTTTCGCACGATCATCATACGCTAAAATTGAATACTGACCGCCTTTAGCTGCCTGAATTGTAATTACTTCTTGAGCCGAAGAATTCGACACCACACTTAAAATCATAAATGTACAGGCTAGCACCAGAAGGCTTGATTTTGTTATTAAATTCATAATCCCCCCTCTACAAAACGGAATTAATTAAATATTCCTAACACGACATAGCATCTATATTCGTAATAACCAAGATGTTTTTGAAATACTATCCAACTCCATACGCAATAAAGCCCCGCACTCATCAGAGTGCGGGGCTTTATTGAATCAAAGTGCTGTTTTATTTTTTATCTAAAAAAATTTTACTTTTTTCTCAGTACTTTAGACTAACAAATACATATTAATCTACTTCCACACTCCGATATAGCTTGACTTTAATTCATAAACAATAGATTAACTACCAATCAAACACCAGCCGTACCCGTGAAGGCACGGTCAAACTGTGACTAGCGCTGGTTTAAATTGAACATGACTATCGAGGAGCCGAGTACGCATCTTGTACGCGGCCCTTTTTTTTGGTGCACGGGCACTGATATAATTTTTATTTTTTATTGGAGTATTTAGAATGTCTAAGAATATCTACGTTGGTAACCTGCCCTGGTCCGCTACTGAAGAAGATGTCCGCGCTTCCTTTGAAGCTTACGGTGAAGTTATCTCTGTTAAACTCATCGAAGATCGTGAAACCGGCCGCGCTCGTGGTTTCGGTTTCGTAGAAATGGACGACAACGGCGCCATGGATGCTATCGAAGCTCTCGACGGCAAAGACTTCGGCGGTCGTAACCTCAAGGTTAACGAAGCCAAGCCCAGAGCAGAACGCCCCCGCTGGTAGTCTGTCTCTGTAAGTCTTAAAAGACTTTTTAACGCCCGGTTCTCTTTTGAGAATCGGGCGTTTTTTATTGTGGATTAATTGCAGCATTATAAGATATAAAACCCCCACTTACTGAAATTCGTCATTTATAAGAGGTACACATGGGTTGTTGCATTGGGGAGAAGCATAGTAATTGGTGTAAAGATTACGACATCGTCTATATTGATGCTGATGGGAAAGAGTATTGTATTTTTCATGCTCCTGCTGATTGTAAGTTTGATGTTCCTAGTGGGAAGCCTTATGACGGACGTGATGGTGGGGAAAGACCTGCTTTGATGAGGGCTGAGAAGTTTAATGGGTTGATTTTTGAGCGGATTGATGGGGTTATTGAGGAGGGGGAGGATGAGGAGCGGGATAAAGATAATTGGTTAAAAATGCGTTGGAATCCAAGATGTAACTTCTCCGCAACTATTTTCCCATATGAAATTTCACTTTCAAAATATCATAAACTAAATGCCAAACACATACCGCCAATTAACTTAAACTACTCTTTTTTTTTGAAACATACCGATTTCAAAAATGCTTTTTTTGATGCAAAAAGTAACTTTAACAATGTACATTTTAAATCGACTAGCGACTTTAGAAATACTACATTCAATAAAATCAACTTCATCAATACCCATTTTCACAACACACCACTATTTATAGACACCCACTTCTGTGATGAGACGAACTTCTCGGACTCACAATTCTATAATGAAATAACCTTTGAGCATGCACAATTCATTAAAAATGCAATTTTCAAAAGCGCGAACTTTAACGGCAAGGCAACCTTTGAATATGTACATTTCATGAAAACTGCAAACTTTAGCAAATCAATATTTTTATCCGAAACAGATTTCAGCAACACTAAATTTCATCAACAAGCAAAATTTATAAATTCAAAATTCAATGCATGTACTTTTTTTGTATATGCTGAATTCCAACACGTTGATTTTAACGAGACGGAATCATTAATGGAGATATATTTTGATCATAGCAAATTTGAAAAAGCATCATTTTACTTAATGGAATTCAATGGCCCAACTTTCTTTCAAAGTTCATCATTTGAGAACAAACCATCTTTCGACAATACTATATTCCAAGCCTACTCCAACTTCGAACAAACAATTTTCGAAGACGGTGTTAATTTCAATTTAGCTTTTTTCAAAGAATGGACCTATTTCCGTGATTCTAAATTCTTAGGTGAGACAAGCTTCGCAGGCGCAATATCAAAAGAGACCATCCTTCTTGAGTCCGTAAATCTTACAAATCTCAAATTTGATAAGACAAACATAGAGTCTTTCAAATTCATTAACTGCACTTGGGGTGACGAAAGATTTGCACCGATTTATGATGAAAAGCATCAAGAAGAAACAGATTGCACCGACACCACCCTCGCAGAAATATATCGCCGCCTAAAAAGAATAGCCCGCGAAAGCGCAGACGAAGAACAAACCTCGCACTGGCATTACCGCGAAAAAGAAATGACCCGCAAAAGCTTGGACAAGGCTCCCTCAACACATTTCTGGAACATACTTGCTACCGCAATTTTCATGATCCCAGTCTGCGCCTTTTTCCTAAAAATGCAGCACGAATATTTTCTAAATATTGCAGTAGGGCTTTCGCTCCTACTAACAGCAATAGTAATTGGCTATAACGACTTCCAAAAGATCAAAAACGACATCAACAAAGTAGCCTCAAAAATCTACCTCAACTTCTACCAACAAATCAGCGGTTACGGAGAAGATCCTATCCGCGCAGGAGCAATCCTGTTCTGTCTAGTCATTTTCCCCTTCCTAGCGCAATTCATAATAAGCCTCACCCCATGGGCAAACCAAGACTGGCTAAAAATGGCCATGTGGTACATGCCACTTATTAAAATTAAATTCGCAGATACTGATCTAACAGGCCTCCAATACTTCTTCAAAGGCATCTCAGTAACCCTAATCACCCTCCAAGCCGCCCTCTTCGGTTTCGCCCTGCGAAACAAACTACGCCGCTGATAGAACGCAAAAATATCGCGCCGGACTATCTACCTAATTATAATTGGACAAAGACAGCAAGGCTGGTAATATTAATGAGTAAAAAATTATACATAGAAATACGGAGAAAAAATGAAACGGCTGTGGACAGAATCATACCGCTTTGGAATTGAACCGATGGATAAGCAGCATGAGGAACTAGCCCGTACCGCCCAAAAATATATACTCGCCCTTTCTGAAAACAGCGACGAAGATGTCTGCCAAAAACTGTACTCAAAACTATTTGAACAAGTGCAGAATCATTTCAGAGATGAAGAAACGATAATGCGTAAAACATCGTACCCACAGCTGAAAGAACATTCAGACGAGCATACCCATCTTGTCAGAACATTTCTCACCCACGGCAGATTCAAAAGGACGGGCAAACAAGAATTAATTGATTACTTTTGCAGCTGGCTCAATGATCACCTGGAAGAGCATGACAGCCGTTTCGCAGCCTTCTATTTAAAAACCATGCAATCCGATTAAATTAGCCGTTCACATCATTCCAATCTAACCCAGCTTAATCTCCATAGCCCCCAGAAGATCCTCAAGCACTGCGAGAAAACGGCGAATATCCTGCTCGTCTATGGTAAGGGCCGGGTGCATGCGCAGGGCATTGGTGCCAATCCGATGATCTACTATGAATCCCCGTGCAACCAAGCGTCTGTGCAAATCCGCTACTTTTGAGACATCCAGCTTGTCATCAATGATCAGGATCGCCATAAGCCCCCTGCCGCGAGCACAATCGATTAATGGCGAATCAGTTGCTACTTTCTGCAAACCATCCAGAAAAATATCTGAGAGCAGCTCTGCACGCTGTATCAGGTTATGCCCATGAATCTCAGCTATCACTGCTTCCACCACGGCAGCTCCCAAGGGATCATTGAGATGGGATTGTCCGTAAGCCACCCCTTCCGGTCCAAGCAAATCAATGACACGGCTACTTAGCGACACAGCACTTACGGGATAACCATTCCCGATCCCTTTACCCATGGCGACGATATCCGGCTGCATTTCATAATGCTGGTAACCGAACCATTTCCCGGTCCTGCCGACTCCGGTAGTAACTTCATTGACCATCACCAGTCCGTCAGCAGCGGCTAGGTCCTTGACTATGCTGTCAATCAATTTAGCGGGCGGAAAACGGACCATCCCCGAAGAACTGCCCGGCTCAAACAGGAAGGCACCAATGTCATCAAACGGTATCCCGGAATAGCCGGAGCACTCTTTCGTACATTGCTCGTGAGTACAGTTTTCACACTTTTCCCAATCAAAAAGAAACCATTTATCAGAATTCTTTGCCGCCGCATCGCCGTAGGCTCCGAAATATGAATCAGATAAGGTCATAATCCGCTTTGATCCCAGCAACGAACGCAACACCCGTACCCCGTACTCGACAGATTCGCTTCCGGAACAAAGAAAAGAACAACATCCGTTTTTGTGTCCAAAGAGATCAAGCACCGCTCCGCCAGCCCTTTCGACAACTTCAGAACTATAGCAGAACCCGACGTGAGAGACACAATCCATCTGTTTTACAATTGCAGAGATTACTGCACTATTGCCATGCCCTATATTTGTACACCAGATACCAGCCTCTAAATCAATATATTGATTACCATCAGCATCAGTAAGGGTACAATTTTCAGCTCTCACAACATTTGGAATCAACAATTCACGACCGGGAAACGCAAAGGTACTATTCATGCAAATATTCTCCTAGCTTAACATACGGACACAAAACAATTATCTTATTCAAAATATAATCGCAACAAGTTTCCATACGACGCAAAAAAGCCCCGCACTCATCAGAGCGCGGGGCTTTCTACATTCATTCTATAATCTACGACTTAACTTCGCCAGCCTCAAAGCCGATCTTGGTGATCGCTTCCTTGATCTTGGCATCATCTACCGGGGTAATTTCTACGTAGGTAGCGCAGGCATCATCGAGACTGGCCTTAACGTCAGTTACGCCTTCAATTGCGCTGAGAGCCTTCTCTACAGACCCAACGCAATGCATGCAACTCATGCCTTTAACTTCTACTCTTTTCATAAACAAACTCCTCTTCCCTACTAGGGAGTGCAGAGGGGCTTAGCCCTTCTGCCCGCCGGAGGCGAAATCAGTTCGTCAAAACGCGAAGCGCATCAGCTCCTTGCCTTTAATTATTTTCCAACCACTCGATAGCTTCAGCAAAATTGAGGGTTCCAGTGTAGATAGCCTGACCGGAAACAGCACCTTCGAGGCCTTTGGAAACCAGCGGACGCAGGTTGATTACATCTTCAAGGGTGGCAACACCGCCTGCTGCGATGACCGGAAGTTTGGTCTTGGCGCAAAGGTCAGCCATGGCGTTCACATTTACACCGGTCTGCATGCCGTCGCGGCTGATATCAGTGTAGATGATAAATGCTGCACCGGCTGCTTCAATGCGGGGGATGATGTCGAAGATGGAGATTCCTGCATCTTCCACCCAGCCGCGGGACTTGAGCTGTCCGTTTACGGCATCAAGGGAGACCCCGATCTGACCGGGGAATTTGGCGCAGAGAGCGGCGAAAGTTTCCTCGTCCTCAAGGGCCATGGTACCGATGATCAGGCGACGCACGCCTGCTTCAAGGTATTTGGATGCGGTTTCAATATCGCGGATACCGCCACCGAGCTGCACCGGAATGCTGAGCTGACTGCAGATATCCTTGATCAGGTCAAAGTTCTTGGGCATTCCGCTGAATGCGCCGTCAAGGTCAACTACGTGCAGGTATCTTGCGCCCTGATTCTCCCAGTACTTGGCCTGGGCAACGGGATCACTGGAAAATACGGTGACAGCGTCAGCCTGTCCCTGTGAGAGGCGTACGCATACGCCGTCCTTGATATCTACAGCGGGAAAAACGATCATAAACCAAGCTCCATAAGTCCGGTCTCAAGGGCCTCGTCAGAAAGTTCCATTGCGGTTACCCATTTGCCTCCACGTTTGAAGAAAGTATCCGCTTCCAGCACGTTCTCCATGAGAGTCTGCTGGGTTTCATCGTAATGGAATCTTCTGATGATGCGCCTGTTGTTAACATCAATAAGAAACAGATCAATAATTACAGATGCGGGCTGGATGTTGAAATCAGCCTTCTGCATGCCGCGCAGGTCCTGCCAGAAGAGAATCTGCGGAACCAGAATGTAGTCGGCACTCATGCACTGGCCGACCTTAACCCAATAGGCAAAAGCGGCTTCGCGGCGACCGCCCAAATTTTCAAAAACTTCGATTTCCTGACACTGGCGGGTAATTGCCGGGCGCGCAAAAGCGGTAACGCCATGCTTGGAAAGCACTCCGACCATCTTGGCATCAAGCTGCTGCAGGATTTCCTTCTTGATGGGTTTGCCTTCCTGCGGCAGGTATCCGGCCAGCAGTTCCCAGTTGAACACGGGGTTGGTAAAGCCGGCTACAGCAATCTTACCGGAAGGACGCGGGAGTTTAACAAGCTCACTTTTACTGGCACACCCACTGAGAGCACCGAGAGCAAAAACACAAATAATAAGCAGAGGGAAAAGCCGTTTCATTAATCAAGACTCCCTTTTGTACTGGAAACACCCTGTCTTTCAACGGAAAGAGCATTGCGGAAAGCAAGCCCAAGAGCCTTGAACGCACCTTCGAGCAGATGGTGGCCGTTACGTCCGTATTCAAACTTGATGTGCAGGTTCATACCGGCTTTAAAAGCCAGTGATTTGAAAAATTCACGCCAGACATCCCTTTCATCCCCGGCAATGATCGGGGGCAGGATGTCGTCATCATACACAAGATAAGCCCGTCCTGAAAGGTCAATTACAACTTCCACAAGAGCTTCATCCATGGGTACTTTGGCAAAACCGATACGGTTGATGCCTTTTTTGTCGCCCATGGCCTCGGACAGGGCCTGCCCTAACACGAGCGCGATGTCTTCAAGCGTATGGTGCGAATCAATTTCGAGGTCGCCCTTGCATTTGAGGTCAAGGTCAAATCCGGCCCAGAAACTCATCAGGGTCAGCATATGGTCGGCGAACCCCACCCCGGTGTCGATATCAGTCCGGCCTTCACCGTCGATATTCAACTTCAGGGAAATATCGGTTTCCTTTGTGGTACGGGTAATTGCAGCAGATCTCTGTGACAAAACCAACCTCTCTTATGGTACGGCCTGTAATGCGGCCATTACATTTCAATCAAATCTTCGTCGTAGCCGGCATCTTCGGCCTTGGATTTCTTTTCGGCTTTGGGCTTCTTTTTCTTTTCAGCTTCAGACTCAGACTTTTCTGCAGCAGAATCATCAGCAGAAGCACCGCCGTCAGGATCTGAATCCGGTCCGGAATCGTCAGGTCCGTCATTCTCAGACTCAGCTTTTTTCAGCTTCCTGCCGCCGCGCTTTCCAAAGAAGTAAGCAACCCAAACACCGATTTCATACAGAATAATCAGCGGTCCGGCCATGAGGGTCTGAGTCATAACATCCGGCGGAGTCAGGATGGCGGAACAGATAAAGCAGACCAAAATGGCATACTTACGCTTGCTGCGCAGCCCCTCCGCTGTAACCACGCCCAATCTGGCGAGGAAAAAAATAAATAGCGGCAGCTCAAAGATAATACCGAAAGCGAACAGCAATTTAAGCGAGAAACCCAAATATTCCCGCAAGGTAGGCATGGGCTTAATAAATTCATCAGCAAAGCCCATAAAAAACTCACAACCAAAGGGGAATACCACGTAATACCCGAACATAGCCCCGCCCACAAAGAAGAATGCGGACAAAAATGCCAGCGGAATCATCCACTTGCGCTCATGCTCGTACAGACCGGGCGCTATGAAACCCCAGATCTGGGCAAAAATATATGGTGATACTGCAAAAATCCCGGCCACGGCAGCAACTTTCAGGTAAGTGACAAAACCTTCGGGCAGGGAAGTGAAAATCAAAGTGGAATCAGGAGGCAGAACCGCCACCAGCGGTGCCATGAGCAAGGAAAACAGGGGCTTGGCAAAAGAGTAACAGGCCAGAAAACCAATACCGCAGGCAATCATGATCCTGACAAAACGGCGTCGCAGTTCTTCCAGATGCTCAAGGAAAGTCATGGGAGCTTCTTCTTCGTCCAGCTCCTCATCTTCCTCGTCGGGATCTTCATCTTCAGGGCCTGAACCATCTTCAGACACTGTGATCTCTCCCGCATCTTTTTCAGCAGGAAGTCCGGCTTCGGACTCTTTGCTTTCAGAAGCTTCCTCTTCGGAATTCAAGGATTCCTCGGCAGTCTCTTCAGCCTGATTTTTTTCTTCAGGACTCTCCTGCCCTACTTCACGCGAATCTTTCTCCGCTGAACTCATGCTTTCTCGCTCTCGGTCTTGGGTGCTTCTGCAACTTCTTCAGCTTTGCCGTCATCGGCCTGCTTTTCAGCTTCCGCCTGCCGTGCTTTTTCCATTGCTTCGGCTTCTGCTTTTTTACGTGCAGCTTCGCGCTCGACATCTTCCTTCTGCTTACGCTCTTCGTCAGCAGCGGAAATTTCAGCATCCAGAGTGGACTTTACATCATTGGACATCTTCTTGACTTCAGAAAGTCCCTTACCAAGATTCTTGATAAGTTCCGGGAGCTTCTGGGGTCCGATGAGAATCAAAGCTACAACCAAAATTACGATAAGTTCTGTAGAACCGATACCGAACATATTAATTCCTTCTTCGTTGCGACAAGATAAACACGCCGAGGCGTCAAAGCCGAAAACAGGCTTTTTCAAAATTTGCTGACGTCTTGTAACCGATTTCTAAAACTTTATCTACGTCTTATCTGCAATGAAATTCAGCATAAACGAGTCCCGACTCAAGAGCAAAAAATATTTACTTATCCAAATCCGGAACAAAAAAACGCAACACCCGGTCAAGGCATTGCGATCAATAAGGCGAAAACCGCCCGACAAAACTATATGCGAAGCAAACTGAAAAATTTTGAGGGGATGGGGTCTGGGGAAGGGGAACTTTTTTCAAAAGTACCCCTTCCCCAGCCGCCGGAGGCTTTCTTAAATTATTCCCACTCAATGGTTGCCGGCGGCTTGGAGGAAATATCCAGAACCACGCGGTTAACACCTTTTACCTCGTTAATGATCCGGTTGGACATTCTGGCGAGGATATCGTTGGGGATGCGGGACCAGTCAGCGGTCATGGCATCAATGCTGTCTACGATGCGCAGTGCAATGACGTGCTCGTAAGTACGGTCATCACCCATAACGCCGACAGTCTTGAGCGGCAGCAGAACTGCGAAGCCCTGCCAGACCTTGCGGTACCAGCCGGATGCATGCATTTCGTTCTGTACGATCTTGTCTGCCTGACGCAGGATTTCAAGACGCTCTTCAGTAATTTCACCCAGAACACGGATAGCGAGCCCCGGACCGGGGAAAGGCTGACGCCAGATGATGAACTCAGGCAGGCCCAGTTCGTAGGCAACCTTGCGGACTTCGTCCTTGAAGAGTTCGCGCAGGGGTTCAACCAAATCAAGGTCCATATCTTCGGGCAGTCCGCCAACGTTGTGGTGGGACTTAATAACCGCGGAGGGGCCTTTGAAGGATTCAGACTCGATTACATCGGGGTAAAGAGTTCCCTGTGCGAGGAATTTAACATCCTTGAGAGCGGTTGCTTCTTCGTTGAAAACATCAATGAAGGTGTAACCGATAAGCTTGCGCTTCTTCTCAGGATCTTCAACGCCCTTGAGCTTGTCGAGGAAAAGCTCTGCGGAATCAACGCATTTAACGTTGAGTTCGAAATGCTCTTCGAGGAAGCCGATAACTTCTTCCCGCTCGTGCATGCGCAGCAGACCGTTATCAACAAAGATGCAGTGCAGACGCTTGCCGATGGCCTTGTGCAGGAGCACGGCAACCACGGTAGAGTCAATGCCGCCGGAAAGACCGAGCACAACCTGGTTGTCGCCGATCTGTTCGCGCATTTCCTTGATGCAGTTCTCTACGAAAGAGGACATGGTCCAGTCAGCTTTGAGGCCTGCAACTTTGAAAACGAAGTTGTTAATGATGGTGGTGCCGCCTTCAGTGTGTGCCACTTCGGGATGGAACTGCAGGGCGTACATTTTTTTATCATCGTTGGCCATGGCTGCAAAAGGAATGGACTCGGTAGTACCGCAGACCTTGAATCCTTCGGGAATGGCTTCAACACGGTCGCCGTGGCTCATCCATACGGTGAGCTTTTCAATGTCTTCAATGCCTTCGAAAAGAGCACAGCCGGAATCACCTTTGAATTCCGCACGGCCGTATTCACGGTCTTCGGAAGAAACAACGCGGCCACCCAGATCGTTGGTCATGAGCTGCATGCCGTAGCAGATGCCTAGCACAGGCACGCCCAGTTCCAACAGGGATGGATCAAGCTGCGGGGATTCATCTTCCAGAACGGAGGAAGGTCCGCCGGAGAGGATCAATGCGCCGGGATTGAGATCCTTGATCTTCTGGGGATCAACATTACAGGGGTGGATTTCGGAATACACACCCGCTTCACGGATTCTACGGGCGATCAGCTGAGTAAACTGAGACCCGAAATCCAAAATAATTACTTTATTATCGTGCTGCATGACGACTCCTGATTAGTAGGAATCAACCCGGTAGTTGGGTGCTTCCTTGGTAATAATTACATCATGTACGTGGCTTTCTTTGAAACCGGCGGCAGACATGCGGGTGAACTGTGCTTTTTCGGCCATTTCAGCGATGTTAGCACAACCTACGTAGCCCATACCGGAACGGAGTCCGCCGATCATCTGGAAAATACTATCGGAGACGGGCCCTTTGTAGGGAACGCGTCCAACGATTCCTTCGGGAACCAGCTTGTTGGTGTCCTTCTGGAAGTAACGGTCGGAACTGCCCTTCTTCATTGCGTCAATGGAACCCATGCCGCGATAAAGTTTGTAGGAACGACCTTGATAAAGAACTTTTTCACCGGGGCTTTCATCGGTTCCTGCGAACATGGAGCCCATCATTACGGTATTTGCACCCGCAACCAGAGCCTTAACAACGTCGCCGGAGAACTTGATTCCGCCGTCACCGATTACGCACACACCGCGTTCCTGACAGGCACGGGCGGCTTCCATGATGGCAGTGATCTGAGGTACACCGACACCGGCAACAACACGGGTGGTGCAGATGGAACCGGGACCGATACCTACTTTGACAGCGTTAACACCGGCATCGATGAGAGCCATGGCACCATCATAAGTAGCTATGTTACCGCCTACGATCTGAACATCGGGGTAGCAGGAACGGAGTTCCTTGATGGAATCGAGAATACCTTTAGAGTGACCGTGTGCAGAATCAAGGGTCAGGAAGTCAACACCGGCAGCGATGAGCGCGGAGCTGCGTTCCATGAGATCACGACCTACACCTACAGCAGCACCTACGCGCAGGCGGCCTGCGGAGTCTTTTGCTGCATTGGGATATTTCTTGACCTTATCAATATCCTTGATGGTGATCAGGCCGGTAAGCTTGTTTTCTTCGTCAACAACCAGCAGTTTTTCAATGCGGTTGGTGTGCAGGTGGCGTTTAGCTTCTTCAGAAGAAATACCTTTCTGCACAGTAACGAGATTGCGGCTGGTCATCACTTCGGAAACAGGCACATTGCGGTCGGTGATGAAGCGGGTGTCACGGTTGGTGATGATACCGACAAGGTGCTCACCTTTGACAACCGGAAAACCGGAAATTTTGAATTCGGCCATAAGATCCAGAGCCTTGCCCACGGTGTCGTCGGGATGAACCACGATGGGGTCGGTGACCATGCCGGATTCTGATTTTTTGACCCTTTCAACTTCACGGACCTGATCGCGTACGCTCATATTTTTATGAACAACGCCGACACCGCCGTGGCGGGCCATCTGAATAGCCATTTTGGACTCGGTGACAGTATCCATAGCGGCACTGACCAGTGGGATTCCAAGAGTGATCTCTTCGGTGAGTTTTGCGGATACGTCCACGCTATCGGGAAGAACTTCCGAATAGGCGGGCAAAAGCAGAACATCGTCAAAAGTCAGAGCCTGACCTACTACCTTTTCCATATTGCCCTCGCAAAATGATTTGAAATATTAGCTAAAAGAAAAGAGAAATCATGACATATGATTCCTCTCAAGGGACCGGGCCGGTCTTTCTGGCGGTCAACCGGGTGCGGTACCATCAGTTTCACAGGGGTTGTGGCAGGTTCTTCCCTGCCGGGAATTTCAATCTTTAATGAACTGATTATATACTTTTTTGCCACGGACTCAAGGCCGTAACCAAAAAGTTATTAAAAGTGTTCGGCACCGCATATTTGCAAGGCCGATTTTTGTCAATAATTATATTTCCCTTCGGGGACCCTGCCGGGGGCCTTAAACCCTTTGAAAAGGGTTTAAGAATCCCAAACTTTTTTAATAAGGCTTCGCCACTCTTTAAGGATATTTTGCACTTACATAAGAATGCCCCCGGCAATCCGCTGGGGGCATTCTCAATTACAATCCTAAGTAAGCTTTCTTGATATCATCGTTCGCGAGCAACTTGTCGCTGGTATCGGAAAGTATGATCTCCCCGTTTTCCATGACGTAACCGCGATGGGCAGTTTTCAGGGCGAGGTTTGCATTCTGCTCGACCAGAAAGACCGTAGTGCCGCTTTCTTCATTGATCTTCTTAACGATATCGAAGATTTGGCGGATAATTAACGGAGCCAGCCCCAAAGAGGGTTCATCAAGAAGAAGCAATTTCGGCCGGGCCATGAGCGCGCGGGAAATGGCCAGCATCTGCTGCTCCCCGCCGGAAAGGTTGCCGCCGAGCTGCTTACGCCGCTCGAAAAGAATAGGAAAAAGCTCGAAGACATGGTCCATGTCCGCCTTTACCCCGTCCTTGTCATCACGCAGAAAGGCACCCATATCAAGGTTCTCGGTGATGGTCAGGTCCGGGAAGATAAGACGGCCTTCAGGAACCTGCGAAATACCCATTTTAACGATCTTGTCCGGCTTGGCCTTGTGTATCGGCTCGCCGTTGTAAAGGACTTCGCCTGTGCGCGGCGGAACCACACCGCTGACGGTCATCAGCGTGGTGGTCTTGCCTGCACCGTTGGCACCGATGAGGGTGATAATTTCACCCTGCTTAACCTCAATATTGATGTTACGCAGGGCCTGAATGTTTCCGTAAAATGTATTTACATTCTTAAGTTTAAGCATCGACGAGTTCCTCCCCGAGATAAGCCTTGATTACAGCGGGGTTCTCGCTGACTTCCTGCGGTGTGCCATGGGCGATTTCACGTCCGTATTCCAGTACGTACAAACGATCGGACAGGGACATGACCATTTTCATGTCATGCTCAATGAGCAGCACCGAGATATTATGTTTGTCCTTAATGGAAACAATCAACTCTTCAAGTTCGGAAGTTTCCTGCGGGTTCATGCCTGCAGCGGGTTCGTCCAGAAGCAGGATGAAAGGATCAGTCGCCAGCGCGCGGGCGATTTCCAACCTGCGCTGTGCTCCGTACGGCAGGTTACGAGCCAGTTCGTCAGCATACTGCTCAAGGCCGAGTTCCTGCAGGAGTTCATAGCTTTTAAGGATGGTCTCCTGCTCTTCCCTGCGGGTCCGCGGGTCACGTAACACCGCGCCAAGAAAGGTAGCCTTTGTCCGGCAATGGCAGCCGATCATAACATTTTCTATAACCGACATTGACGGAAAAAGCCTGATGTTCTGGAAGGTACGGGCCATACCCAGTTCGGTCACTTTATTAGGCTTCATGCCGTTAATGCGTTTGAAGCCTTCGCCATAAGGATCAATATTAACGTCACCCTCGGTGGGGGTGTATATTCCGGTGATGCAGTTAAAAAAAGTTGTCTTACCTGCCCCGTTGGGACCGATAAGGGCGACAATCTCCCCTTCCTTCACTTCAAGATCAACATCATCAAGGGCGCGCAGACCACCGAAATCCTTGCTGACGCCCTTTACCTGCAGAACGGTTCTTCTTTCATTACTCATGCGCGCCACCTAAAGCCTTTTTCACTGCACTGATATCAATCTTCTTGCGCACATCGCGAACCAAACCCTGCGGCCTGAAGACCATAACCAAAACCATGACCGCACCGAAAATAAGCATGCGGTATTCGGAAAACTCTCTCATGTATTCAGGCAGCAAGATCAGCACCAACGCACCGAGGATAACCCCGAGGATGGAACCCATGCCGCCAAGAACAACAATGGACAGGATGATTGCCGACTCAAGGAATGTGAACGATGCCGGGTTGATAAAGGTGGTCTTGGCTGCGAACACAACCCCGACCATTCCTGCCCAAGTGGCTCCCAACGAGAAGGCCATAAGCTTGGTTTTCATTTTATCGATGCCCATGGCCTGACAGGCTATTTCATCTTCGCGCAGGGCCTGCCAGGCACGCCCGATGCGGGAATTCTTAAGCCTGTTGACCACGAAGATGGTAAAAATCACCAGCACCAGCATCAGGTAGTACATAAAGTTGATCTGGGCCAAAAATCCCTTGGCAAAACCAAAAAATTCAGGACGGGCGATATTGGAAATACCGGCCGGGCCGTTAGTAAAGCTACCCCAGTTTTCCAGCACCAGGCGGATAATTTCCCCGAAACCCAGCGTTACGATGGCCAGATAGTCACCGCGCAGACGCAGCACCGGAAAACCGAGCAGGATACCGCAGATGGCACCAAGCAGTGCACCGAGGGGCAGGGCCACCCAGAAACTGATCCCCCAATACATATTCATAAGCGCGTAGGAATAAGCACCCACAGCGTAGAATGCCACAAAACCGAGGTCCAGCAGTCCGGCCAGACCGACAACGATATTCAAGCCCAGCCCCAGCACCACGTAGATGAGTGCAGTGGTCATGACGTTGACCTGATACATTGAAAACAGCTTGGGAAACGCTATGGCGAAAACAGCCACGCCGACCAACGCAGGCCAATAAAATTTAGGGCTGGAGATGAGTTTATTAAAAAAGGTCACCTTTTCAACAGAAGAAGCTTCCTCCTCCTGCCTGCCTTTATCCTTCTGCTCCAGCATATAACGCCAGAGAAAAGAGAGCACGAATGCAGCGACGCCCACACACAGGACCCGATCCAGATGCCAGGTAACGGACTTGTCAATGGTATTCACGAAGACCCCCATGATGGGCAGGGTCAAAAACATGAACCACAATGAAGCAAGTATTGATTTTTTCAAGCCTTCCATATGCAAATATTTTCCGTTTTTATCATTTTGTATCGTCAGAGAACGTATTCACCATTCTTTTGCCAGTGCACCTTAAACCTTCTGAATAGGAGCTTTACCCAAAAGTCCTGAAGGTCTGAAGATAAGAATAAGTACCAAAAGCGCAAAAGCGAAGACGTCTTCGTAGTCACTGGAAACGTATCCAGTGCAGAAACTTTCAGTCCAGCCAAGGATAAGTCCTCCGAGCATTGCGCCGGGCACGGATCCAATACCGCCGAGAACTGCAGCGGTGAAGGCTTTGATGCCTGCGATAAATCCGATAAAAAAGTTAATCTGCCCGATGTGGGAGGCGATGAGCACACCGCCGATTGCCGCCAGAGCGGAACCGATGACAAAAGTGGCAGAAATGACCTGATCGACATTGATACCGACCAGCATGGCCATCTTGCGGTTCTGCGCAGTGGCGCGCATGGCTTTGCCCATGCGGGTGAATTTAATAAAAAGATTAAGTCCGACCATAACAATCGCCGCCACCGCAATGATCAGAAAATCGGTGGAGCCGATCATGGACTCATAATTCTTAAGAAAGCCGAACTCAGGAATCAGACTCGGAAATGAAAGAAAATCTGAAGTCTGAGACAGCATAACGTAGTTCTGAAGAAAAATGGACATACCGATGGCGGAAATAAGCGGAGAAAGTCTCGGCGCGCCGCGCAACGGACGGTAAGCGATTTTTTCAATTGTATAACCATATGAAGCGGCATAAATAACAGCTGCGATGGTAGCCAGAATAACAATTGAAGCTGCGGGAAAACCGAAACTGCTGAGCACCCCGGCAACAACAAGACCTACGAAAGCACCTATCATGTAGATCTCACCGTGGGCAAAGTTGATCAGCTCGATAATACCGTAAACCATGGTGTAACCGAGGGCGATAAGCGCATAGATACTGCCCCTGGTCAGACCGGAGAAAAATAATTCCAGAAAATATTCCATTTGGACCCTGCTGAATCAAGACTCAGGGGACAGACATTCACGCCTGCCCCCTGAATCGGAATTACTTAAAAGCGCGGAAGTTTATTTAACTTCTACGTACTCGCCATTTTGAACCTGATAAACGGAGAACCCTACGCCGATTGCATCGCCCTTGGCATCAAACTTGATTTTACCAACGGGAGTCTCAACTTCATGGGTGCGCAAAGCTTCAACGATCTTGTCATAGTCGGTGGACTTGGCGTAATCGATGGCCTTGAGCAGAGCCAGAGCTGCGGAATATGCTTCAAAGTAGAAAGCACCGGGTTCTTTACCTGCGTTTGCGGCTTTAAACTGATCAAGGGCAACCTTGTACATGGGGTTGGCTGTGATATCCTGAGGACCGGTGGCGTATACGCCTTCAGCGGCCTTGCCGGTGATATCGATAAAGGTCTTGGCCTTTACACCGTCATCGGAAAGGAAGGGGATGGTCATTTTTTTCTTGCGCATCTGGGAAACGATCTTGGATGCTTCAGGGTGGTAGCCACCGAAAATAACGCCGTCTGCGCCGGATGCTTTAACTTTCTGAACTACCGCGGAGTAATCCACTGCACCAGGAGTTACGCCTTCAAAAAGAACTGCTTTGATGCCTTTCTCTTCGAGGTATTTCTGGGTCCACTCGGCAAAACCTTTACCGTAGTCACCTTTATCATGAATGATGGCGGGCTTTTTAAGACCAAGTTTCTCTGCTGCGAACATAGCTGCCAGTGCGCCCTGAGCGTCATCGGAAGCGATGGTTCTGAAAAAGTTGGGGTAATCTCCGCTGAGAGTCAGGGAAGGACTGGTTGCGGAAGGAGACATGCAGACCAGGTTGGAATCTTTATAAATGGGCAGAGCTGCTTTGGTTGCACCGGAGCAGATGTGGCCGAGAACAACAGTAACGCCGTCGGAAAGGAGCTTCATGGCAGCGTTGGTGGCGAATTCAGGCTTGCACTGATCATCCTGGGTGGACAATTCAACCTGCATGCCGTTTACACCGCCGGACTCATTAATGGATTTAACAACCAGTTTGGCTGCATCTACAGTAGGCAGGCCGTAAGCTGCGAGGTCTCCACTATGGGCGCCGGGAACACCGAGAACAATTTTGCCTGCAATAGCAGAACCGAAACTACCGATGGTCATCATGGCTGCGACCAGCAGGACCAGCAATGAACGTTTCATCATAACACTCCTTGACTGTGTTGAATTGGGCCGCTTTGGCCCGGTTACCGTATTCACCTGCGTAACAACTCGCGGATCTTCGCCACAAGTAATAAACGTGAATAACCCTATCATGTTATTACAGCTGTTGAAAACAACAGACTGCGGCTATTAGCTGATTTTCCCGCACCAGCTGTCCAGATCCGGCAAGACGGACATATTAAATTGCGAGAAAAGTAATAACCTTTGACTATTAACTAGCCAGCATTAAGCAAACTTGTCAATGTTTGGCTGCAAACTACGAATAAAGTAAGCCAAATCAACCTACTCGTAAAAAAATAGTCTGTTTACCCCTGTTTTGCCACCCTCAAAAAACAGATAATTCAGAGCAACCACTCACACTTACTCTTTGCGCAAAATTTAACACACACACAGCTTATGCACAAAAAAAGGGAACCCGTTTTTACGGATTCCCTTACTGGTTACATTTTTGAAGCTAAAATTATTGCTCAGCGTGAGCATCTCTTTTCAGCTCTTCTTCTGCGCGTTTTTTCATTTCAGCGGAAGATTTAGGATTATCTACAATCTGCTTAAGCTGTGCGTCAGCTTCTTCGTGCTTATGCAGATAGTATTTCTTAACGATGGCAGCATTGAACAGGGCCATGGAATCGTCCGGATTAAGCGCAACGATCTTATCAAAAGCATCCGCAGCCTTATCAAACTGTTCAGCCTGATAAAAACACATACCCAACCCCATCAAAGCCTGAATATTTTCCGGTTCCGCACTGACCACTTTCTCAAAGAAAGTCTGGGCACGACCGTAAGCCCGGATCATCATGAAAGAATTAGCCAGTTCGAGCTGGATTTCCATGTTATCAGGTTCCTTGCCCATGCGTTCCATGAGTTCACGCACGTTTTTCATGGCATCTTCGTTCATGCCGTCCATGCCGCCCGGCATGCCGCTGCCTTTACTCTGCTGCTGAAATTCCACCTTATTGCCGGGATGGCTCATGCGGTAAGTCAGCGAAGTAACAAACAGCGCAATAAGAGCAACACCCAGCAGCCAGACAACTGCTTTCTGACCGCCGTTTAATGTAAAATCCTTGATATTATTCGTCATTATCGAGCATCTCCATCTGCCTGATGCGGCGGTCCATGGATGCTCCCTTGGCTGCGATGAATGCCAGATATCCGGCGATTGCAACCCAAACAGCTATATTTGCAATTAACAGGTAAGTCTCACTATTCATTGTATATACTCCATTTTGCCTCCGGCGGCTTAAACCCTTTTCCAAAAGGGTTTAAGAATCCCAAAACGTTTTATTAGGCTTCGCCGCTTTGAAAGGCTATGTCGTCTTAATTTTATATTACTTTTCTCCGCTAAACCCAGCGAAGCTTATTAAAAGTTTTAGGAGAGTCCAGAGAACCCTTTTTCAAAAGGGTTCTTTGGCCGCCGGAGGCATGCCTTTCTAATCATGATCCCAGATCATTTTAGCGTCCAGTTCACCGGAAAGCCGTACCTGCTTGTAGCGAACTGCCAGCAATACCAGCCAGAACAGGCCGAATGCCGCCAGATTAACCATAAGCGTGGTCATCATTTCAGGCTCCATTCCGCCACCCTTGGCCCCGATCACGTTGGGATGCACACTTCTCCAGAGCCGCGCAGAATAAAAAACGAGAGGGACATCTACAAATGCGACAACTCCGAGAACTGCACAGACAAGAGAACGGCGTTCTGCCGACATGGGAGAGGTGCGCAATACGAGGTACGCAGCATAGACAAACCACATAATTAATGTGGTGGTCAGCCGCGGATCCCATGTCCACCAGACATTCCATGCCGCCCGGCCCCAGATGGAACCGGTAACAAGTGCCAGTCCGCTGAAGACCACTCCGATCTCAGCGGCAGCTCCGGCAATGTAATCAAACTTGATATCACGTTTCAGCAAATACGCCGCACTGGCGAGGAAGACCACGAAAAAACTAATCATGGCCCAGGCCGCCATTGGCATGTGGACATAAAAAATCTTCTGAACCAGCCCCATGGTCATTTCAATGGGCGCATACATCCAGATAAGATACTGTCCGGCACAAAGTGCTGCACCAGCCAGCAGTGCTGCGATTGCAAGGTTCATTTAAATGCTCCGTAAACTATATTTCTCAACGAGCTACTGCTCGCCGCTGTATACAAAAGGAAAAAGGATCAGGCCCGCACCGCTGAACAGAGCCGAGGCGGAAACAATAATACCCATCCACGAACTCTCGTCCATAAGGTTAACCCCGGAAAAAACCGAAGTCATCAATTGTATGGCTCCCAGCAGGATGGGCAGCATCAAGGGGAAAAGGATCACTGAAAGCAGTGATTCCCGTGCGGCCTGCCCTTGGGAGATTGCACCGAGCAATGCCCCGAGAGCAACCAGCCCCCAGTCCGCAGCCAGCAGGGTCGCAGCGAAAACCGCCATCGATCCCTTCATGTCCTGACCTAAGAATACAATTGTAGCCGGGAGAAACACAAGCTGCGAACAAAGCAGCAGCCCGAACCCGGCAAGACCCTTTCCGAACCATACGGCATGCAGCGGGACAGGCGATGAAAGCAGTCCCAAGCGCGCTTCGTTTGATTCTTCCATTGAAAACAAAGTGTTGAAAACCAAAACCAACCCGAAAGAGGATGCAAGCCAGAATATGGCTGATGCCGCCTGCGGCTCTACCAGCTGCCCTGCGGGACGGGATAAGCTGAACACGAAGATCAGCAGAAGTCCCAACAGAATCGCCTGTGTGAGTCCCTGTCCTCCGCCGATGGAAAGACGCAGGTCCTTGGCCGCGATGGTCAGTCCGCGCTTAAGCATTCTCCCCTCCCAGTACGGTTTCGGGATCGAACTCTGCAGCAGGACCGAGATAGGCCATCCTGCGCCCGGCAAGTCCTAAGACCCGGTCAGCGAGGGAGGTATCGTGGTTCACATCATGGCTGATCCAGACAATGGCGGTACCGCGGTCACGCAGGGCCACCACTTCCTCACGCAGAAGAGTCAGTGAAGCCTGATCAAGTCCGGTTCCCGGTTCATCCAGAAAAAGGAGATCCGGGTTCACAAGGAAAACACGGGCCAGATTCAACCGCTGGGCCATGCCTCGTGAATAGGACCCGGCCTGCTCTTCAGCCGCCCTTTCCAATCCCACCCGTTTCAGCAGAGCCATAAGCTCTTCGCGGGAAGGAGAAAGGCCGTACATGGAGGCCCAGAATGAGAGGTTGGCCACTCCGCTCAAACGCGGATAGATAAAAGTGGAATGCCCAAGGTAGGCGGTCTTTTCCGGCTCGGTCAAAATATCCGCACTCCCGGCCGAAGCACGGGATAATCCGGACATGATCTTGAGCAGGGTTGTTTTGCCCGCACCGTTGCGGCCCACCACGAGAAGAATTTCCCCGCGCAGCACATCGCAACTGACATCCTTGAAGATCAGCCTTGTCCCGAAGAACTTGGCTGCCTTGCGCACCTTAAGAGCTATGCTTCCATTCTCAGACACTGCAATCCGCCTAAGAGAGTTTCGGTTTTCTGAAAGCCATGAATCCGAACAGACACATCAGGGTGCCGCCGATCCAGAGCCAGTTGATTAGCGGATTAAGGCTCATCTTAAGCGTTGCGTTACCTTCAGCATCAACACTCAGCAAGGTAGCGTAAATTTCGCTGCCGAGGCTGGGAATAACCGAAACTTCAGCAAAAGGCTGATCAAAGTTGCGGTACAGACGACGCTCAGGAGCCATCAGGCCGACAGGTTTACCGTTCTCGGTAACTTCCAGAATAGCGGCAATATGCGCCATCTCGGGAGTCTGTCCTTCGGTAATCCTTTTAAAGGTAACGGAATAGGTGCCGAGCTGCACACTTTCGCCCTGTTTGACCACATACTGGTGCTCAACCTTGTTGGGACCGGACCACGCTACGCCGAGGAAAACAAGAGCCACCCCGAAATGCAGTCCGTAAACCCCGATCATGGAGCGGACTTTGCGCAATTGTGGGATGAAAGCGAAAACGCCGATGATTCCCACAAGAGAAGCAATTGCCGCAGCACTGGTAATCAGGCCGAGGGGATTATGCAGGCCGCAAACATAACTGATTGCGCCGCCGCCGATAAAAGCACCGCCCACGAGAAACAGGCCGCGTTTATCGAAAATACCTTCTTTCCAATTGAACCACGGGCAGACAGTAAAAATAAGGATAATCAGGCTGAACAGGGGCAGACAGACCCGGTTGTAAAACCGTGCGTCAAGGCCCACCGGATTGGCACTCCACATCTTGCTGATCACCGGCCACATGGTTCCCAGACCGACCACAAGGCCGAGACCGAGGAAGGCCCACGCAGCAATAACCAGCATACCCTGCCTGCTGTTCAGGCCGGAAAGTGTCCTGCTTTCAGGACGGGGTCCGACCACCAGCACAAACACGATAACAGCAAGGTTGGACATCAGGAAAAGCAGCAGCGGCAGCCCGACTCCGTTCTCACCGTAAGCATGCAGGGACTGCACAACACCGGAGCGCACCAGATAGGTGGCAAAGATGCACAGCAGCAGAGTCAGGCTCATGAGAAAGACATTGGTCCGATGCAGGGCCTTGCGTTTGATCTGAATGATGGCGGTATGCATGAAAGCAGATGCGCTGAGCCACGGGATAAGTGAAGCATTTTCCACCGGGTCCCATGCCCAGTAACCGCCCCAGCCCAGTTCCATGTAGGACCACCAGCAGCCGAGTACGATTCCTGCGGTAAGGAAAATCCAGGAGAGAATATTCCAGTTACGGCAAAAGGACACCCATGATTTCAGCTCACCTGAAATGTAGGCTGCAAGAGCCAGCGCAGCAGGACTTGTAAATCCGGCATAGCCGAGGAACAGCAGCGGCGGATGAAATATCATACCGGGGTTACGCAGCAGCGGGTTAAGACCGTGCCCGTCCGCCGGGGTGGGGACCAGTTCCATAAAAGGATTGGACCAACTGGTCAGCAGGAGCAGGAAAAAAGCCTGCACCGCCATGTAAAACAGCCAGTAATACAGTCTTGTTTTTTCGGAAAACTCTTTAAAAAGAGCCAGTCTGGAAAAGATAACACCCATAATCGCAATGGACAGCATCCAGAAAAGCAGGGAACCGTCAGCCCCGGCCCAGAATGCTGTAAGCGTATAAAAAATGGGCAGTGTATTATCTACGTATTCGTAGATATATTTGAATGAGTAATCCCGGTTGATAAGGCCGATAGTCAAAATGACACTGGAACCTGTAATCAGACCGGCAATTGCCATATTCGCTTTGTCAATCAAATCCAGCACGCTGCGTTTGCCCGTGAGCAGGGCAAGGCACGCATAAGCACCCGCCCCCAACGCCGCAAGCAGGGCGATGAGGAGCAGAAGGTTAGCAAAAAGCTGCATATTATAATTACTCCATTACGGATAAAATCTTTTTTAAACGGATCAGTTCCGCAAGGGATCAACCCTCGCGGTTTTCCTTCTCGTACTTGGACGGACACTTGGTAATGAGGGAAGTTGCCTTGAACATCTTGTGTCCATTGACAAAATTACCCTCAACAATAACCTCGACACCTTCTTTGAAAGTGTCAGGCACTGCACCGCTGTAATCTACACGGATGGTCTGTGTATTTTTCTCCTGATCAGTCAGATCAAAAGCAACCCCCAGCCCTCCGGCTTTGGATTCAATATTCTGAGGAGCCACCTTGCCGAACAGCCTTGCCTGTCCAAGCTCGGACTCTTCCATGGCAAGGGCCTCGGAAACATTAAGAAAATACACGCTGTCCTGTGAAACACCTGAATAAATCAGGTACCCAAGTCCACCGAGAAAAAGGATCAAGGCGGCAATGTAGACGCCTTTTCCGCCTTTCTTGGCCATTCTTATTCTCCGTTTTATTTCGAAACGTCAGCGGAAGCTTCTTCCTTGCTGACGACCAGTTCTTTTCTTCTCCTGCGGGCGAGTTCGCGCATGTCCACAACCTGATCGGTCTCGTCCACGATCTCGCTGCCGAGGATCTCTTCCATTACATCTTCAAGGGTTACAACCCCTGACATTCCGCCGTATTCATCCAGCACCACAAACAAATGCATGCGGCTTTCAAGGAATTTGACCAGCAACTTATCCAGAGTGATGTTTTCCAGCGCAAAACGGACCGGTTTCATCAACTCTGAAAGCTTCACATCATCATGGTCATCCGCAAGCGCTTCAAAAACAGAACGCCTGTAAATAACCCCGACAATGTCTTCAGGATCATCACCTTCATAAACGGGAATACGGCTGTGCGGCCATGCGCTGTACTTGGCATGGGCCTCCGCTACGGTCATCTCAGCAGGAAGAGAGAACACAACAGTCCGGGGAGTCATAATCTGCTCAACAATCTTGTCGTCCAACGACAGGATGTTGGCAATTGAGAGGGCTTCATACGGTTTGATCGCCCCGGATCTCCTGGTCAGGCTGACCATAGCTTTTATATCATCTTCCGTGGCCTGCGGTCCTTCACAGCTCTTGTTTCTGTTAACAAGACGCGAAAAAATACCGCAGATCCAGATAACCGGAAGAAATATCCAGATTAAAATTTCCATGGGCCGGGCCAGCACCCGTCCCAGAGGTTCACAGTAAAGCACGCCGATGGTCTTGGGCAGAATCTCAGACAGAACGAGAATGACGATTGTAAATCCAAGCGTGAACCAAGGCAGGGTCTCCGCCCCGTAAACAGATGCCCATGCAGCACCGGCAAAAGCGGCCCCGGCAGTATGGGCAACAGTATTGAGGGTCAGAATGGCAGTGATGGGCCGGTCCACATTGGCACGCAGCTTATGCAGAATCGCCCCGGATTTGTGACCTTCCTTGCGCAGGGTTTCGATCCTGCTCCAAGGAAAGGAATAAAATACGGCTTCACTGACTGAACAGTAGGCGGAAACAAGTGTGGCTACACTGACGGAAAGTATTAATTCCAGCATTAATTTTTGAGTTAAAGTTGTTGAATGACGCCATCCGGCATCTTTTTGATACTGGCATCAGTATCAGAACCCAGATAGTGGCGCAACAGAAATAGGGCCGTTTCAGCCCAGATTTCCTACGGTTTTGCTACAAAATATAATCTTAAATTAAAATCAACAAGAGTTCAAACAGTTAGAGCACAAAAAAAAGACATTGACCTTTTGAGCTTCACACATAAAATATGCGCGCAATGCCAAACACAAATCACAAAGTCGTTTTCAGGCTCAGTGCCCTCGGTGACGTGGTCCTGACCACCGGGGTAATCGAGTACTGGGCAAATAAATACAACTGCACTTTCTCGGTTATTACCAAAGTTTCCAGCAGCCCTGTATTAGAAAATAATCCCCATATCACAAAAGTCATCAGTCTTGATAAAAAAGACCTCGGTGATCTGGCATGGATTAAAAAGGCCGGACAACTCGCCGCCGAGTACGAAGGATGCGAACTCATCGACCTGCACTCCACCCTGCGCTCCAGAATCCTTGCCGCACGCTGGAAAGGAAAAGTTTCCCGCTACAACAAATTTTCCCTTGATCGGCGCATGTTCAGGCTGACCCGTTCTCCCAAACTGGACGAAAGACTTTCCCAACTGCGGGTCACCCAACGATACGCTTCCGCCCTCGAAGAAGAAATCCCGGAAGCCCCGGAACTTCTGCCGCGTATCTATCTGGCTGATAACGAAAGAAATATCATCCGAACACTCATGGAAGAACATGACCTAGGTCAAAATTTCATCGCCCTGCATCCCTACGCCACTCATCCCGACAAAGCATGGCCCGAAGAAAACTGGCAGAAACTCATCGCCATGCTCGATGTTGCATCCATAAACTGGGCAATCATCGGACGCGACGACAACGTCTTCGAGCCGCAATCCCATGGAGCAAACTTCACCAGTCAGCTTCAGCTGCGCGAGACCTGCGCCCTGCTGGAAAAATCCGCCCTGCTGATCACCGGGGATTCCGGCCCCATGCATCTGGCCGCTTCCGTATCCACCCCGGTAATCGCCATGTTCGGACCGACCTCAAAAGCATGGGGATTCTACCCCGCAGGAAAGCGTGATGTTGTGCTTGAGTCAGAAATGGAATGCCGCCCCTGCTCACTGCACGGCAAAAGCAATTGCAAAAAAGACCGGGAATGTCTGCGTAGAATAGAACCTGAAACGGTTTTAAAAAAAATACAGGATTTGATGCGCTAACACGCTTTTTAAGAATTAAAAGAGATGCCTCCGGCGGCTTAGTTTGCTTCGCATTTAACGCGATCAGGCGGCACAGCATTGTCTTGCATTGCCAGCTCCCTAAGAAACCCGACCTTCTGTCCTGCCCGCTTTTGCTTTACAGCATACTCAGCGCGATAAGCAGCACGCTTATCCGGGAAAGATTCATAAGCTTCAAATTCAACGGGCAGACGACAACGAGTATACTTCGCGCCCTTGCCGGAATTATGCTCTTCCAGCCTGCGTGCAGGATCAGTGGTTACTCCGCAATAGAGTGAGTTGTCGCTGCAACGCAGCAGATATACATACCATGTACTCATGGATTGGGGATAACTGTTGCCTGCAACGCGGTCAAATTTAAACTTTCAATTACCCTTGCAATCTGCAGGATGAATATATATTTTAACTCGCTTTCTCAGCCCACAATTTTACAGCAAAACATATATATCATGCCCAGAATCACTATTTCGTCCCTTGAAAAATCCTACAACGGGGAAGACCTGTTCAGCGACCTTTCTTTTGAAGTGTCCGCAGGAATGCGCCTTGCCGTGGCCGGCCCCAACGGTTGCGGTAAATCCACCCTGCTTAAGCTCATTGCCGGAAAAATAGAACCGGACGGCGGAGTGCTTTCCATTTCCAAAGGTGCGCGTCTCGGATACGTGGCGCAGGAACTGACCGGGGAAATCCTTGAAAACACCCTGCTCAGCTGGGTACTTTCCGCTCTGCCCTCATGGAATAAGCTCTGGGAACAATGGGAAGAAGCCGGACAAAAAAATGATCAGGCACTCATGGAGCGGCTCTCCGAAAAACAGGCTGAATTAGAACACCAGTTCGGATACAATCCCGAACACAAAGCCCGTACCATCCTCACCGGGCTGGGCTTTTCCGAACACGACCTGCTCAGCAAAATCAAAGAACTTTCCGGCGGCTGGCGAGAACGCGCCAAACTTGCCCGCGTACTCCTTCAGGGTGCGGACCTGCTCCTTTTGGACGAACCCACCAACCACCTTGATCTTGAGGCCGTGGAATGGCTGGAAAGCTACCTGCTTTCCTTTCGTGGTGCAGTCATCTACGTGGCACACGACCGTATTTTTCTCGATAAAGTCGGTACCCATGTGCTTTTCCTCGGTTCCGGGCGTCCGCAGGTCAGACGCGGCAACTTCACCGAATTCCTTAAATGGCAGGCCGAAAATGCGGAACAGCGCAGTCGCGAGGCCGCCAAGCTTTCTGCACGCATCGAAGCCGAAAACTCCTACATCAACCGCTTCCGGGTCAAGGCCCGCAAGGCCGCACAGGCCCAGTCCAAAATCAAGAAAGTGGAAAAGATGTCCAAGGAGTTAAACAAAATCAAAGGAGAGGCCGAGCTCAACCGTTCCGGCCGCACCCTGAGTTTTCGTCTGCCCCCGACATCACGCGGAGACAAAGCCGCTATCAGCATAGTTGATCTTGAATTTTCCTATGACGGCAAACCGCCGTCCATCTGGCCCCTGCTCAATTTCCAGCTTTTCCGGGGCAAAAAAGTTGCCCTTGCCGCGCCCAACGGTGCCGGTAAATCGACCCTGCTCAAAGTGATCATGGGAACACTCAAGCCCAATGCAGGCTTTGCAAAAGTGGGCCAGAACACATCTCTCGCCTACTTCAGCCAGCATCAAAGCGATATTTTACGTGACGAAAGAACCGCTCTTTCCGAAATCCGCCGCCTCTGCGACCCGGACACCACCGAAGAGCAACTCAAAAGCGTTCTCGGCCTGTTCCTGCTCGGCGAAGGATATTTCGAGCGCAAAGTTTCCGCCCTTTCAGGTGGTGAAAAGAACAGGCTGATTCTCGCATCGCTGTTCCTTTCACGGGCCAACCTGCTCATTCTTGACGAACCCACCAACCATCTTGACCTTGAAAGCCGCGAAGGACTTATCCGGGCTTTGAAAGATTATGACGGCACCCTTTTCTTTGTAGCGCATGACCGCTACCTGCTCGGCGAAGTGGCTGATGAAATATGGGCTTTGACTGATTCGGGAATCGAGACTTTCTTCTCTTTCAAAGAATACGACGACTATCGCAAGGAAAAACTTGCAGCCCCCGCAGCCCAGTCTGACCCCGCTGAATCCAACGACAGCTACAAGCCCGCCAAGCGCAAGCTGAGCAAGGAAGATAAGCGCCGTCAGGCTGAAATCCGCAATGCCCTGTACAAGGAACTCAAGCCCAAGACTGCCGAGTATGAAAAACTCGAAAAGGATCTTGAAAAAACCATGGAAGATCAGGCCACCATGGAAGAACAGCTTAACGATCCCGCTCTCTATGATGACGGCGCAGCAGCAGTGGAACTGAATTCCCGCTACACTGAGACCTGCAACTGGGCCGAAGAACTCATGGAAAAAATGGCCGTGCTCGAAGAAGAAATCGCCGAACTGGAAGAACGCAAAAAGCAATTATTGGAAGATAATTAAGATGCCTCCGGCGGCTGGGGAAGGGAAACTTTTGCAAAAGTTTCCCTTCCCCAGACCCCATCCCTTCAAAACCTTTTAATAAGCTTCGCTGTCTAGCTTGTTTAATCCACATTGAAATGACCAAAAACAAACCTATCGAAGTTGTTGCCGGGGTTATCTGGAAAGAGGGATTATTTCTTTCTGCGGAGCGGCCCGTGGGTAAGGATTATGCCGGATGGTGGGAATTTCCCGGCGGCAAGGTCGAGATCAATGAATCCCTCGGCGATGCACTTGTCCGTGAACTGCAGGAAGAACTGGGTATAATCCCTACAAGCTTTGACTTTTGGATAGAAAAAACAGTAGAGTACCCCGAATATACAGTTCACCTAAATTTTTTCGACATCTGGGAATTTTCCGGCCAAGTGAAATCACTTGAAAATCAGCGTTTCGATTGGTTCGATCTTAAAAACATGCGCGATGTAAAATTCCTGCCCGTCAACTACGAAATACTCGAAATGCTGAAAGAACGTGAAAACGTTCGTTAGAATAACCAAAAGCCTCGCACGATCTGCCGCGCTACAGCGGCGAAGCCCTACTAAAAGTTTTTGAAGAGTCCAGAGAAACTTTTCCAAAAAGTTTCTTTGGCCCCCGGAGGGCCGCCGGAGGCAAATCCATTCATCAAAAAGCGCGCAGCGCATCAAATTGGAGCCATCATGAAGATTATCGATCTGATTAATAAAAACGGACAGTTCATATCACTGGAATTTTTCCCGCCCAAGGACCGCGAATCGTGGCCTAAATTCTTTGATGTTGTGGAAAAGCTTAAAGTTCTAAATCCGCTTTTCGCGTCTGTCACTTACGGCGCGGGCGGAGGAACTCAGGACAATTCACTTGAAATTGTTAAAAGAATGAAGCAGGATGCAGGGATTGAACCTCTTGCACACCTGACCTGTGTCGGTGCCAGCCCTGAAAACATCAGTGAATTTGTTTCCGCCCTTCAGGAGGCGGACGTTGAAAACATCCTTGCCCTGCGCGGCGACGCCCCGGCGGACGATGATGATTTTGACTTCAACACCCAGACCTTCAAGCACGGCTCAGACCTCGTCACTTACGTTAAGGAAAAGCATCCCGGCGTAGGCATTGCAGTGGCCGGATACCCGGAAGCGCACCTTGAATCCCCTTCCATCAAGGAAGATTTCAAGTGGATGAAGTACAAAATCGATGAGGGCGGAGAATTCATCATCACCCAGCTCTTTTTCGATAACCGGGTCTACTTTGATTTCTGCGACAGGCTGAAAGGCATGGGCATTGATGTCCCTGTACTGCCCGGAGTGCTGCCCATCATGAGCCTCAAATCCGCGAAATTCATTCTTTCCCTGTGCGGAGCGGCCATCCCCGGCAAATTCCTCAGCGCGCTTGAAAAAGCACATGCGGAAGGCGGCGATGAGGCGGTCTACAAACTGGGTATCGAATTCGCTACCAGACAGGCTCAGGAATTGCTGGACGGCGGCGCACCCGGAGTGCATCTTTACACATTAAACAGAGCAAAAGCCTGCCTCGAAATCGGGCAAGCATTAAAATTTTAGGATAATTATTAAAGTAAGTAGGGATTCCAAAGGCCTGTAGCCGTTAGGCGAGAAACTTTGCTTCGAGTCTTACGGATACAGAGAGCGGAGCGGCTTGCTCCTTTGGCCGCCGGAGGCGAAATCACCTATCAAAACGCGAAGCGTATCATACCCAATAAACAAACCGGACTGCCGATGGTCCGGGTCAAGAATACGGAGGTTTAGTTATGAGTACCAAAAATCCCAGAGTTGCAGTTGTAGGGGCCACTGGCGCGGTAGGCCGTGAAATGCTCAAAGTGCTTGAGCAGCGCGACTTCCCCGCATCAGAAATTGTTCCCTTTTCTTCCGCCCGTTCCGCCGGAACCAAGGTTCCCTATAAAGGCGAAGAGCTGACCGTTATCGAGTTGAAAGAAGACTCCTTCGAAGGATTCGATCTGGCTCTTTTTTCCGCAGGCGGCGGTACCTCCGAAAAATTCGCTCCCCTTGCTGCCAAGGCGGGTTGCGTAGTTGTGGATAACTCCAGCCAGTGGCGCATGGACCCCAAGATTCCTCTCGTGGTACCTGAAGTAAACCCTGAAGACCTCGACTGGCACCCCGGCATCATCGCCAACCCCAACTGTTCCACCATCCAGATGGTTGTTGCGCTGAAGCCCATCCACGATGCAGCAAAGATCAAACGTATCATCGTTTCCACCTATCAGGCTGTATCCGGTACCGGACAGAAAGCCATCACCGAGCTGGAAACACAGGTCAGCAGACTTTTCAACGGCAAAGACGTGGTCCCCAGTGCCTACCCGCACCAGATCGCATTCAACTGCCTGCCGCACATCGATGTTTTCATGGATAACGGCTACACCAAAGAAGAAATGAAGATGGTCAACGAGACCAAGAAGATCATGGGTGATGATTCCATCAAACTCACCGCCACCACCGTACGCGTGCCCGTCTTCTACAGCCACTCCGAATCCGTGAACATTGAGACCGAAGAGAAAGTAACTGTTGAGGAATGCCGCAACATGCTTTCCAACTTCCCCGGCTGTACCGTAGTGGACTTCCCCGAGAAGAACCTCTACCCCATGGCTATCGACGCCACCGGTGAAGACGATGTATACGTCGGACGTATCCGCGAAGATGAAACCATCGAAAACGGCCTGAACATGTGGATCGTTTCCGATAACATCCGCAAAGGCGCAGCCCTGAACACCGTACAGATCGCCGAGACCCTTATCGAACGCGATCTGGTCCGTGTGAAATAGCCTCCGGCGGCCCCTCGGGGACCAAAGAAACTTTTGCAAAAGTTTCTCTGGACTCTTCAAAATCTTTTAGTAGTTTTGATTTTTGCAAAACTTATTAAAGGGTGCCTTTAAAAATTAGAAAGCGGTGAAGTTGTTTTGACTTCACCGCTTTTTTTATTACCTATTCCACTTGCGAAAGGCCACCCTTTGGCGGTAGTGTATCACCGCTTTGCGGAAGTGGGATTCCCTGAAGCTTATGGCGGTTATGATCCCTGATGGGGTTTAGATAAATTTTACGGAGTCCGGAATTGATCAGAAAAGTAGACAGTAACGAATATATTGATGCCATGATTTCCGCCATGCGCGCGGGAACCGAGAAAGTCTGTGCCTTTTACGAACACCGCATCGGGCTGGTCTGCACCGACCCCAAGCTCATGCTCATGCCTTGGGATGACCATCTGGTACATCGCGGGGACGGCGTATTTGAAACCATGAAGTTCGTGGACGGCAAGCTCTACCAGCTGCAGCCGCACCTGCGCCGCATGAAACGCTCCGCGCGTACAATCAGCCTTGAGCCGCCCTGCTCGTGGGATGAACTCGGCAATCTCATTCTGGAAGTTGCCGGGGCATCCGGTGTTGACTCCGGTCTGGTGCGCGTACTGCTCGGACGCGGTCCCGGCGGGTTCGGCATCGATCCTTACGAATGTCCGATTCCCTCCCTGTATATCGTGGTCTACAAGCACGAACCCAAACCTGAATCATGGTATGAGAAAGGCGTAACCGCCTTCAGGAGCAAGGTTCCGGCCAAACAGCCTTATCTGGCCACAATCAAATCCATCGACTACCTGCCCAACGTAATGATGAAAATCAACGCCAAGGAGGAAGGTTTCGATGTACCTTTCTGCTTTGACGATCTCAGCTTTCTCGCCGAAGGTGCCACTGAAAATGTCTGCATTGTCAGCCCGGACGGTAAACTCTATACTCCCAAATTCACCAACTCACTGGCCGGGACCACTATTGCCCGCGCCCTGCAGCTCATTGAAGATGAGATTGAAGTGGATTTCCGGGCTGTCTCAGAAGAAGATATCCTGCTGGCAAAAGAAGTAATCATCTGCGGCACATCCATCGATGCCGTAGGAGTTGTACGCTTCAACAAAAAACCCATCCACGATGTCCGCCCCGGCCCCATCTGCAAGCGTATGCGCGAATTGCTGCAAAAAGATTTACAGGAAACAGGGACGCCGATTATTAAGAGTTAAAAATATAGAAGGCCGTAACACCTGTTGCGGCCTTCTTTTTCAAACCACACTACAACGCTTGACGTTACACCTCTAACGATATATTTATTTATCATGATTAAATCGTTCAAGAACAGCGGGACAGAAAAAATCTTTAAACGTAGCTATTCAAAGATTATTCCTAACCAACTCGCTAGAAACGCATACAAAAAACTAATCCAGATAGATGCCGCAGAAGACTTGAATGATTTAAGAGTACCGCCCGGCAACAGGCTGGAAGCCTTGAAAGGAGACCGGGCAGATCAACACAGTATTCGGATCAACAACCAATACCGAATTTGTTTTATTTGGAAAAACAACCACGCTTATCAAGTGGAAATAACCGATTACCACAGCTAGGGAGGAAAACATGGCAGATTTCGGACCAATTCATCCCGGCGAAATATTGCTGGAAGAATTCATGGAACCATTGGGCTTAAGCAGAAACAAACTAGCAGCAGCTCTATGCATACCAGCCCAACGTATTGGACAAGTTGTAAAAGGACAGCGTGCAGTAACGGTGGACACGGCCATGCGTTTGGCAAAATTTTTTGATACCACACCACAATTCTGGCTAAATCTGCAGCAGAAATACGATCTTGAAGCAGCCAAGGACGAACAGCTCGAACTTCGCATTGCAAGGGAAGTTCGCACCTGCAAGGAACTGCATTTCTGTTAATAAAAGAAAGGCCGTAAATCTCACAGATTCACGGCCTTCTTAATTTGCACTAAAATATCAATTACTTCTTCGCCGTCAGCAACATAAGCGAAAGATATGTCGTCTTCTCCGGCACTTCATTGATGTCCAGATAAATGGCCTCCCCGTCCAGCCCCAGACGGGTGTAGAATTTCACATCCATCTTATCCATTTCATTCACTGTATTACGCAGCTCCGGGAAATTACGGTAAGCCTTGAGAATCACCGCATTATCGACCATCTCCAAAGACTCGGCAAACTTCTCAGCATCGGCAACACCGGAAGTAAGCAGCAGATTCTGCCCCGATTCCACCAGCACCTGCTGTGACCGCGCCGCAGCAGCCTGATATGATGTGATGCCGGGAACAACCTCGAATTCCACTTCAGGACAAAGCCGTTTCATGGTCTGCATCATATAGCCGAAAGTAGAATAGATGAGCGGATCACCAAGAGTCAGGAACGCAGCTGTTTTGCCGCCTCTGAGCATCTCACAGGCAATGCGGCAATTATCTTCCCATGCCTCGGTCAGCACTTCCTTATCGCGGGTCATGGGATAGCCGAGCTTGACCACTTCACAATCTTCACGCACGAATTCGGATGCAATTTCAAGGGAATGTGAATATTCATTCTTGGTTGATGAAGCGGCGAAAACCACGTCCACTTTTTCCAGCACGCGCACCGCTCTCACAGTCAACAGATCAGAATCACCGGGGCCGACCCCGATGCCATATATTTTTCCGGAATTACTCATTTATTTCTCTTTATTATTAAGCAGGAAGTCCGCCAGAATCTCCACGGCTTCCACATTTCTGGGACCGGGCCGGGAAAAAACCGACTCATCCACCTTTAAAATTCTTTTATTTCGCACCGCATCAATGAGCCTAAAATGACTGCGCTCATCAGGCCTGACCGGAGACGGATTCATGCGTCCGGTCTGGTAAACATAGTTCTGCGGGTTAAGCCGCATCAATTCTTCCTCGCCCATGCGCACAATCTTTTTACGATTACTGACGCAGTTGAATCCCCCGGCATGACGGATAATATCATTAACAATTGAATCCTGTCCGGCAGCCAGCAGGTTAGGATATCGTATTTCAAAAAACACGGACGGCAGCACGGATGAAGTCACATATTTCTGCAACACTTTATCCAAACGGCCATTCATGGAATCAATCAATCTGCCTGCCGCGTCCGATTCCCCGGTGAGTACGCCCAACCTGCGGATCATGGAAAACATTTCTTCAAAGGAAGCGACCTTGAACATGGCACAGGGAATTCCCCGTTCCTTTAAAGGTTCAAGGGCCGTGGCAGCCTGCGAACGCCCGGCCATCTGCAACACCAGATCAGGCTTGAGGGCCACGATGAGTTCCGGATTGGGCCGCATGTGCGTGCCGATGGAAGGCAAAGCTGTAATCTGCTCCGGGTAATGATCCGCAGCAGTACGGGCCACCAGCCTGTCGCCGAGATCCATACCGTAGAGAATCTCATTAAACGATCCGTACAAGGCCACAATGCGTTTTGCCGGTCCCTGCAAAGCTATCTCATTACCGAAATCATCGGAAATTGAAACCGCAGCCTGCGCACTGACCGCCCCAAACGGAGCAAAGCCTGATGCAAAACTAATCAGCAGCAGGAGAAAAAAGAACCTGCGGAACGCCGAGACGGGGATGCTCAACAACCGCAACAGATGTTTCATAAACATTTGAAATATTTTCCTCTGTGATTACTTCTGCCGGAGAGCCGTCCAGAACCACATTACCCTTGGATAAAAAGACCAGCCGTTCAAAATAAAGGGCCGCCAGATTGAGGTCATGGATCACGCAAACAATGGTCGCGCCATCCCGGTTCATGGATTTCAACAGATCAAAAAGCTCGATCTTTCCTGCCACGTCAATGCCGGAAGAAGCTTCATCCAGCACCATAACCCGGGCCTGCTGAGCCACAGTGCGGGCCATAAGCACCCTTTGAAATTCTCCGCCGGAAAGCTCGGCCACCGACCGCTCTGCAAGGTGTTTGATCCCCACCCGCCCGATAGCTTCGGCAACAATGCATTCATCTTCTGCATCATAACCGAAAAAACCGGAACCGTGAGCGTATCGGCCCATCATGACCATGGATTTCACGGTCAGCCCGAAGGCAGGATCGACCCGCTGCGGCAGCACAGCCATAATCCCGGCCAGTTCGCGGGGACGGTATGCATTAACCTCCCGCCCTTCAATTTCAACAGTACCCCTCAAAGGAGAAAGCACACCTGAAATTGATGACACAAGGGTAGTTTTACCGCTGCCGTTAGGACCGAGAATGGCGGTCATGGAACCTGCGGGAAATTCAAGATTCAGCCCGTGCAGAACTTCCCGCCCTGCGTATCCGGCTTTCAAGTCCGTAATCCTGATCATAAGCCGCTTCCCCCGTTTCCACTTCGAAAACCGGAACGAAGCACAATGCAGAAAAACGGTCCGCCCAGCAGCGCGGTTACCACGCCCACCGGAAGTTCCTCGCCGCCGGAAAGCAGCGATCTTGCAATAACATCAGACCAGACCAGCAGCAGGCCACCCAGCAGGGAGGAAGACAGCAAAAGCGGCCTGTGTTCCGCGCCCTGAAACATGCGCACCAGATGGGGGACAATCAACCCCACGAATCCGATAATCCCGGACACAGCCACCGCCGCCCCGGTCAGCAGACCGGAACCGATAAGCAGGGCCATACGCACGCGGGAAACATCCATACCCAGATGACGGGCCTGAGTCTCACCAAGGGACAGGATATCAAGTTCACGGGAATAATAAACCAGCGGAATCATTCCGGCGATAAAGTACGGCAGAAACAATTGCAGATGACTCCAGCCGCGCCCCTGAAAACTGCCCATGATCCAAAAAACAATGGACGTCACGGACTCCTCATCAAGGGATTTAAGCAGGGAAATGAGCGCGGAAAGAAAAGTCGCCACCACAATCCCGGCCAGAACCATGGTTTCCCGGCGCAGTCTTCCACCGATCCGGCCCAGCATGAGCACCGCGCCAAGCGCGGCCATTGCCCCGGCAAGTGCCGCCAGCGGCAGGAACAGATTACCGAATCTGGTCCACAGTTCAGCACCGAGCACGGTCGAACCGGAGAAAATTGCCAGACTGGCTCCGAAAGCAGCACCGCTGCTTACCCCGAGGGTAAACGGGTCAGCCAGAGGGTTGCGCAAAATGCCCTGATAAACAGTCCCGGCCACAGCCAGCGACATACCCACCAGAAAAGAAAGACAGACCCGGCTGAGTCGCAGATCAATAATAATAAACGAAAGGGCCTGATCAACCTTCTGGGTACCGGTACCGAGAACGGACTTGAATACCGCCAGAACCTGTGCAGGTTCAGTTCCGTAAGCCCCGAAAAGACAGGCGGCAAAGATGGAAACCGGCACGAGCAAGGACAGTACTATAACTGCCTGCGCCCTTCTATTACCTGAAAATTCCATCCTCACCGCCTGATTTAATTAATGAGCATCAAGGTGCTTGAAAGCAACCTTGAGATGGTCAACCCAGATATCCACAACCTGCGGGAATTCAGCGGTACCCTTGAGTACGGGAACACACTTGTAACCATCTTTGGTCAATTCGGATTTCCATGAATCATCTTCATCACCAGCCATATCGTTACGGGCATGGTCACCGGCAACAGACATGAAAGGCATAAGGAAGACTTTCTTGGCTTTGCTCTTCTTGAGCAGCACTTTCACCTCATCAAGGGAAGGTGCACCTTCAACAGTTCCAACAAAAATCTTAGGGTCAACCTTGGAGAAATAATCCTGAGAAGCGGGGTAGTAAATATTGGCAAAGTGGTGGGTTCCGTGGCCCATAAGCACAACAGCATCCTTGGCCTTGCGGTCTTTGGGAATGTTGGCAACAACGGCCTTTACAGTACGCCGCATGTCTTCATCGGAGTAAAGGAGCGGCTTGCCCACAGTTACTTTGCTGATACCTTTGGGCATGCCTTCGAAGGCTTCCACGGTTTCAACTATTCCGAAATATTCTTCACCGGGAATGGTATGCAGGGACTGCACGGCTACATGGGTAAAACCTGCATCCATCATCTTGGTCATAGCCATAACCGGGGAATCAACAATCTTGCCTTCTTTAGCCAGCACATCTCTGATAATAGCCGAAGAATAGGACCAGTAAACCGGAACACCGGGGAAAGCCTTTTTCACAGCCTTGTCGATGGCATCAAATGCAGGCTGGGTCTCGGGCATGCTGGAACCGAAAGCAGCCAGCATAATGCCTTTTTTAACAGGTTTGGCTTCACCGTGTCCGGCCATGGCAAGTGAAGGAATCAGCAGAAAACAGGCAAGAAGAAATGCGGGGATGAACTTGGATTTGTCCCCAAAACGACACTGCATAACAGTCTCCTGGAATTTGGGGGGCTTATAAGATTGTGGAACCATGCACATTCAAACATGCACAGTATTTCTGACAGGCAAAAGCCCCGTTGTCCGTCAGAATGATCGTGATTTGTACCCGGGCAGGTCTTCCGACTCGTCCTATTTCACCCGGCCTTCCCGAATTTAATCAGTGGCACGCAGGATCAAACTGGCTTTGATCCACGGGGTAAAAAATACACAGGACTCACGGCGGCGGGTCCGTCCCCGACTTTCACGGGGTTCCCTATTAAGCTCGCGAGAGCACCTCAGGCAAAAGCTTGATATGATTGTTCACTCACGTTGTCAATCCTGACGCAACGCAAGCGGACCATTTCCAATCCCCGGCCAGATGCGGATCATACCGAACAAAGCCCGCAAACTGGTCCATAATCCGGCCACTATCCAGATCCAAAACAGCATATTTTCCGGCTGGAGCCAATCTACCACAAAAAGGGCACTCGCGCTGGTAAGAACAGCTGTCAGCATGGCATTACGCAAATAGCGGAAATCCCCGGTTCCAAGATGAATTCCGTCCGTGGCAAATGAAAGCGAGTTGATCGGCTGCAAAAAAGTAACTGCCAGCCATGCCGGACCAAAGACCATGGACGCTTCTTCCGGAACCAACAGCCAGACAACAGGCTGCTGCCCCAGATACATGCCGATGGTCAGCAGCACCCCGGTAACGAAACTCCATTTGCAGACCAGTGACGCGACTTTGCGCGCTGTTCCCCGGTCTGCGCGGCCCACAAAATAGCCCACCAGAGATTGCCCGCTGATAGCAAAAGCATCCAGAAAAAGGGCCAGAAAAACATAAAACTGGCGGATAGCCTGATGTGCGGCCCCGGACTCCGCCCCGGCCTTGGTGGCAAAACGGGTGCAGAGCAGCAGGAACAAACATACGCACCCGGTACGCACAAACATATCCCCGCCGATCACAAACAGCCGCCGTGCATCCGAAAGGCTGAATCCAAGATTAAAACCGTAATGTCTACGCACCACCAGCACCGCCCAGACTGCGCCGATCCACTGGCTGATGGCACTTGCCAGCGCAGCACCGCCCACGCCCATAACCGGGAACGGCCCTTTACCGAACACAAGCCCCCAGTCCAGCACCACGTTGATCGCGTTCATGCCCACCGCAATCCACAGCGGGGAACGCATATCCTGATAGCCGCGCAAAGAGCCGAAGCAGGCCAGCACCACCAGCACTGCCGGAGCACCCAGCAGACGGTAGCCCATGTAGTCCACGGCCAGATCACGCACGGTCCCTTCGCCGCCCATCATCACCGCGATATGCCCTAAAAACGGATAGACAAGAACAATCAAAACCATGCCCAGCACAGCGGAAATCCCCGCCGCCATCCAGCCCAGCGATGCAGCCCTCTCCAGATCGCCCTTGCCCAGAGCGTGTGAGACTTCAGTCTGAGTACCGATGCCCAAGAATCCGAAAACCCAGAACACGGACGAGAACACAATAGTCCCGATGCCCAGCGAGGCCAGCGGCTCAGGCCCCAGTTTGGCAACAAAGGCAGTATCCACCAGCCCGGTCAAAGGCTCGGCGACCATAGAGAAAAGAACCGGAATCGCCAAAGTCAGCAATGTCCGGTTCGGTTTAATTTCAAAAGGATGTTTATTTGTCATTAGAGATGCCTTCGGCGACCCTGCCGGGGGCCTTAAACCCTTTTGCAAAAGGGTTTAAGAATCCCAAAACCTTTTAGTTGGTTTTAATAATGAATAGCTTTGAAAATTGTGCTGTTAGAAGTTCGCGTTGAACCAGCTTTCAAAAATTTCCATTGCCCGTTTACCGTAGAGTTCTTTTCTAACTCGCTTGGGTGCGCGTTTATTGAGCGCGGGCATGAGGCCGAACTGGACGTTGGAGGGCTGGAAATTCTTTTTCTTTTCGCGCAGATGCCCGAGCAGTGCGCCCATGGAAGTTTCCGGCGGCGGCGCGGGAAGCTCGTTGCCCTTGGCCTGCTCGGCGAGCATGCGCCCTACCCAGAGTCCGCAGGCTGCGGATTCGAGATAACCTTCCACTCCGGTGATCTGTCCGGCAAGATGAATGCGCGAATCGGCCTTGAGGGCCAGCTTTTCGTCCAGAACTTCCGGGGCGTTGACGTAAGTGTTACGGTGAATGGACCCCATGCGCAGGAATTCCACGTCCTCAAGGCCGGGAATCATGCGGAAAATGCGCTTCTGTTCCGGATACTTGAGCTTGGTCTGAAAACCTACAAGGTTGAAGGCGGTCTTGTCCTTGTTCTCGGCACGCAGCTGGACCACAGCGTAAGCCTGCTCTTCAGTGCGCGGATCGATCAGCCCTACGGGCTTGAGGGGACCAAAGGAAAGGGTCTGCTCGCCACGATCCGCCATTTCCTCGATGGGCAGGCAGCCCTCGAAATGGATTTCCTTTTCAAATTCACGGGGCACGACGCGCTCGCCCTCTTTAAGTTCCTTGATGAAGGAGTAATACTGCTCCTCGGTCATGGGGCAGTTCAGGTAATCGTCATCTTCAGGCTTGTAGCGCGAGCCGTAAAAAGCCACGTCCATGTTCACGGAATCACGGCTGACAATGGGCGCGATGGCATCATAAAAATATAAACGCTGTTCGCCGATTTTGGAGATCAGGCTTTCGGTCAGCCCTTCGGAAGCGAGCGGTCCGGCGCAAACTATAACTTTGGAAAAATCAGCCAGCTCAGGATCATCAAGGGAAGTGATTTCCTTGCGGACCACAGTGATAAATTCGTTCTGCTCGATTTCCTCGGTGACCAGCTTGGAAAAAACTTCACGGTCTACTGCCAGCGCGGAACCAGCGGGAACACGGGCCTTCATTGCTGCTTTCATGAGCACGGAACCGAGGGCTTCCATTTCCTTTTTGAGCACCCCGATGGCGGTGTTCAGCTCACCGGAACGCAGGGAATTGGAACAAACCAGCTCCGCCAGACCGGGCAGGTGGTGGGCCTCGGAATATTTATCAGGCTTCATTTCATAGAGAACGACTTCAACCTCAGCCTTGGCCAGCTGCATTACACATTCACACCCGGCCAGTCCGCCACCGATTACTGCGATTTTATCCACGTATATTACTCCAAAGTCGATTGTATTTTTATGTTATCTAAACTATTAAATATTAGATGTGTTTCGCGATCCTGCAAAATTATACATAACTCACCATTTATGACCGCACCAAAGTTAAAAATCAAGAATCTGACCACATCTTTCGCCACTCCGGGCGGAATCATCAAGGCTGTGGATAATGCCAGTCTGGACTTAGGGCAAGGAGAAACTTTAGCCATCGTCGGTGAATCCGGCTGCGGCAAGACCGTACTTTCCCTCTCGGTAATGGGGCTTATCCCCGATCCGCCGGGCCGGATCACAGGCGGACAGGTCCTTTACCGTGATCAGGATCTTGTACAACTCTCCGAACAGAAGCTGCAGAAAATACGCGGGAACCATTTATCAATGGTCTTTCAGGAGCCCATGACCTCGCTGAATCCGGTTTTTAAAATCGGGGACCAGATCGGTGAAACCTTGCGTCTGCATAAAGGTCTGGATAAAAAGCAGGCAGCAGAAGCCGCTGTAGATGCCCTCAAGCTGGTCGGCATCCCCAACCCGCAGAAACGGATCAACAATTTTCCCCATGAACTTAGCGGCGGCATGCGCCAAAGGGTCATGATCGCCATGGCTCTGGTCTGTTCCCCGGAAATCCTCATCGCCGACGAACCCACCACCGCGCTGGATGTGACCATTCAATCCCAGATTCTACGGCTGCTGGATGATCTGAAACACAAAATGAACGGCTCGCTCATGCTCATCACCCATGACCTTGGCGTGGTGGCACGGGTGGCAACACGGGTGGCGGTTATGTACGCGGGACAGATTGTGGAATCAGCTTCCATTTCCGATATTTTTAAAGAACCGTTACACCCGTACACGCAGGGGCTGCTCAATTCCGTGCCCCGGCTGGGCTGCCGCACGGAACTTACCCCCATCCCCGGCAATGTCCCCGCCCTGCTGGACCTGCCCCGCGGCTGCCGCTTCAACCCGCGCTGTGAGCGGGCCTTTGACCTCTGCCGTGAACAGGAACCGCAGCTTTTGGAAAAAGACGGCAGACAGTTACGCTGCTGGCTGCATACATAATAAAATGAGTCAAAAATGAACGAAAACATTCTGGAAATAAAAACCGTCAAACGCCACTACCCGGTCAGCAACGGCCTTTTTTCCATGTCCAAGGCCACAGTCAAAGCAGTTAACGACGTCACACTTGAGGTAAAAAAAGGTGAAACTCTCGGACTGGTGGGAGAATCCGGCTGCGGTAAATCCACCCTCGCCCGATTGCTTACCGGACTGGAAAAGCCGGATCAAGGGACCATAAATTTCAAAGGACGCAAGCTTGATGACTGGACCACAGCCGAACGCAGCACCATGCTCCAAATGGTCTTTCAGGACCCGTATTCCTCGCTCAATCCGCGCCAGCGAATCGGCAATATTATTTCCGAATCCATGCGTATCCACAAATCCGGCAGTAAAGAAGAGATTCAACAGCGGGTGGAAAAACTGCTGGTTCAGGTCGGCTTAAGACCGGAGCACCACAAACGCTACCCCCACGAATTTTCCGGAGGTCAGCGTCAGCGCGTTGCCATCGCCCGGGCCATTGCCATGAACCCGGACCTGATCATCTGTGATGAACCCGTATCAGCACTGGACGTTTCCGTGCAGGCACAGGTTCTCAACCTGCTTAAATCCATCCAGCAGGAATTCGGACTGAGCTACGTATTCATTTCCCACGACCTCTCGGTGGTCAGCCACATCAGCGACCGAGTGGCGGTCATGTATCTGGGCCGGCTTATGGAAATCACCACTGCGGAAAAGCTCTACAGCAATCCCCAGCATCCCTACACACAAATCCTGCTTGATGCTGTTCCGGTCCCGGACCCGGCAGTTCAGGGAGAGGATGTAGTTATCGAAGGAGATATGCCCAGCCCTATTTCACCCCCCTCAGGATGTCCTTTCCACCCCCGCTGCCCAAAGGCCATGGATATTTGTTCGCAGGAGCAACCGGAACTCAAAGAGACGGAAAGCGATCATAAGGTCGCTTGTCATTTGTATTAAAAACCCCAAAAGGCCGGAGCGTCAGCCCCGGCCTTTCATCTTTCTACAGGAATCACGGATTCAAAACATGTAGCTCCAAATTTTCCGACAATTTCGTCATGGCCTTTACACCACGTGCGGAATTCCCGAATTTATCTAAAGGAGGCGAAAAAGTTGCAATCGCAAATCGCCCCGGCACAACTGCTACAATTCCTCCTCCTACCCCGCTTTTGGCTGGCAGTCCGGTACGGAAAAAAAACGGCCCCGTGGAATCATAAAGCCCGGCAATGGTCATGACAGACAGGATATCCCGCACAAATTCTTTTTTGACCACCTGCTTTCCAGTAACAGGATTACAGCCCTGATTAGCTAGAGTTGCCCCCATTACGGCCAAATCCTTACAGGTTATCCCCACTGAACAAGCTCGGGTATAACGCAATGTAGCATCATCCGGGTCACCTTTAAGATAACCAAAGCTGCTGAACTGCCAGGCCAAAGCACGATTGTGCTGGTTGGTTTCGGCTTCGGACCTGAAGACATCTTCCATTACTGTGAGCTTACGCCCGGCAAACAGGTTGAATTTATCCAACTCTCGCCGCCACTTATCATTACTGTCCGTGCCATTGATATAACTGGTTGTCGTAATCGCACCGACATTGACCAGAGGATTCTGCAATATCACCTCACGGACATCGGAGGCAATAATGGAATTAAAAGGCAATCCGGTATGGTACACGCCTACATTTTTGAGGATAGTCTCCCTGCCTGCATCTTCCAGAGCCAGTGCTAGAGAAAATATTTTTGATATGGATTCAATGGCAAAAGTAACATCCGTATCTCCGATTTTGTACATTTTCCCATCCACAGTACATATGACTATACCGAAATGCTTTGGGTCACCTTTCGCAAGAGCAGGAATGTAATCGGCAACCTTACCGGACGTATCAGATCTGCATTGATTATACACTGTTTGAAGTGTTTGTCTGACAACTTCGTCTGAAAAGGACTTAATCAACTTCGCATGGGCATTAAGAGGCAAAAGAAAAATTATAAGCAAAAAAAATAAGATCCGCATTTTCCCTCCATAAACAAAGCCGTTATCAACTCCTAGAATTAAATAACGAACTGCATTTAAAACAATTTAATAATTATTCAGACCATACCACCCTACCCGGCAAATAAAAAGGCCGCTCCCGAACGGGGCGACCTTCAAATTGTTATCAAAACAGTCAATCATTTACTTCTCGCGCTCGTTATAAGCTTTTGCCAGCCCGCCTTCAGCTGTTTCGCGGTAGAGGCTGGGCAGGTCGTGCCCGGTCTTCTTCATCACTTCCACAACCTCATCAAAGGGGATGCGATGGGAGCCGTCGGAAAGAATGGACATCTGGGCACGGGCAAGGGCGCGGGTGGAAGCGCAGGCATTGCGCTCAATGCAGGGAATCTGCACCAGCCCGTCCACGGGATCACAGGTCAGGCCCAAATGATGCTCAAGGCCCATTTCCGCAGCATACTCAATCTGGCGCAGGGTTCCGCCCATAAGCTGGGTGGCGGCAGCAGCTGCCATGGCACAGGCCGAACCGACCTCACCCTGACACCCCACCTCAGCACCGGAAATGGATGCGTTGGTTTTGATCACATTACCGAACAAACCGGCAGTGGCCAGCGCGCGGAGCAGATCATTTTCCTTGATATGCTCCTGAGTATCTTTGAGATAGCGCAAGGTTGCGGGAACAATGCCGCATGATCCGCAGGTGGGTGCGGTTACGATCTCACCGCCTCCGGCATTTTCTTCGGAAACAGCAAGCGCATAGGCTGTTGTCATCCCGGTAAGCTGCATGTCGGGCCCCGCATGCTTGGTGCGGCGGTAGTACGATTTAGCCTGCCTGCGCAGCCCGATGGAACCGGGCAGAACGCCCTCCTGCTCCAGACCGCGTTCAAGGGAGGCTTCCATCACAATCCATACCCCTCGCAAAAAATCCCAGATTTCAAGCCCCTCGCATTGCTCCACATACTCCCAGTATGTGATGCCCTTATCCTCACAATGAGCCATAATGTCAGCAATAGTGCTGAGTCCGTAAACTGGTTCGGCATTTGACGCAGGAACACCTTCTTCACGGATGGCTCCGCCGCCCACACTGTAACCTTTCCATTCCCCTACTACCGCTCCGGAATCGTCCAAGGCCTCGAAATACATACCGTTAGGATGCTCGGGCATCTTTTCTTCAGCTTTCCAGATCAACTCAGTTTTTTCATCGCCCAGAACGCTGAGAACAGCCCAGTCAGTAAGGTGTCCCTTGCCAGTAGCGGCAAGACTCTCAAAAAGTGTAACCCTGAACCGGGGCGCATCAGAATGTTTTTCCAAAAACCTTTCCGCAGCCATACGCGGTCCCATTGTATGACTGGAAGAAGGCCCCACTCCAATACGGTATAACTCTCTTAAAGACTCCATCTCTCCTGCCGCCTTGTAAAAATTTTGTGGATCATCCCCTGAAAGCACTATGCTTTTGCTTTATTTACACCCATCCATATTACGTATTAACCAAAAAAGACAACTAAAAAATACTGATCACGTGATCAATCTCAATTTAAAATCAGATAAAAGGAATAAAAAACTAAAATTTTCAGCAAAACAAAATTAACAGAGACTATGAATAACATGAACAGCAGCAAAAATAAAAAGCCCTCTGCCGGGCGGCAGAAGGCTTTTGCAAGCATAAAAAAGCAAATACAGCTTTAGTCAACCAGAGCTTCGGGCAATGTCTCCACAAATTTCCTGATATCATCACGGACCCTGCGGAAGCAGTCCATCTGCTCTTCAGCAGAACCGCCCTTTTCAGCGATTTCCTTTGCCATATGCGGCGGGTCGTCAAAACCCACATGAACAACCTTGCTTCCACCGGGAAAGAAAGGACATGTTTCATGGGCGTGGTTACAGACTGTGACCACTATATCAATAGGCACATCCCGAAGTTCATCAATGTGCTGGGACTTGTGACCGGAAATATCCACCCCGGCTTCAGCCATAACCTTTACCGCGCTGGGATTCAGGCCGTGGGTTTCGATTCCCGCGGAATAAACATTGACCCGGTCATCTTTCAGATGACGGGTCCAGCCCTCGGCCATCTGGCTGCGACAAGAGTTGCCGGTACATAAAAAGAGAAGATTTATCTTATTCATCATTTTCACCTGCTTTGTTATTTTGCCAAAGAGGAAAATTAAATAAATGAGCATTCACATTGAGTCAAGCATTACCCCGCAACGTAACCCAATCGACGCAAAACAAACGACTACTTGAGTATCCGGGCCTGCTTTTTGATATAGCGAGGAAGCCTGATTTTCCACCTGTCCAGTTCTGATTGACTGAACACAAACTCACCCTGTGTCGGGATGACAGGTGTAATGGACTCCACCGGGGTTCCATCAATAATTTTCTGGACCATTTTGCCTGCAGCACGCCCCTGCACTTCCCCGCTCAATACCATACCGCCGACAGCCTTGCCCTTGCCGACACTCATTTCCCAGAACGCAAAGACGGGAACTGTAGAGTTGGCAGAAGTCCATTTCAAGACATCTTCACTATCCACATGAACACCGTTTTCAAAAATCCGGTGATACAGACCGATAACTATTGCCTTGTAGCCGTTCGCACGGGCATTTCTCACCGCGTCTTTCCATGTATCAAATGAAGATAACAATTTGATGTCAGTCTCAATGCCGCTTATGATCAGACTGTCTCTATTTTGAAAAACAGAAGCCTTGAAAGCCCCGGAGGTTGTACCCTTATCCAGCAGGATCAAAACCTTCTCCCCCCGGAAAACAAGCATATCCTTTAAATACTTAATAGTTCTTTTATAAAGCGGACGCTCCAGTACCCCGGTAATATTTTTCCCAAGGGGTGCGTAATTGCGGGGATTATTATTGATGCCCATATAAACCACAGGAGTGTCAGTCTTGAGGAAACGTCCGGCTAGAAGCATCAAAGCATTATCATCTGAGACAATCACCACATCGGGATTGATCTCCAGATAACGCTCCCAGGCAAGGCTGGCACGTTCCGAGTAACAATCAACTGCCAGCCTCTTGGTATCCATCTGAAAATTATAGAGATCAACCATATCGCCAAACACAGAATCAAGGCCGGAGAGCATTTCCTGATCCCATTTGTAGTCGCTATGATAGCTTTCAATAAAGAACACTTTCGGTTTTGCCTGTACCGCAGAACAGGTAAACAACAAAAGTAACCCCATAAATAAAGAGCATAATCTCTTCAAAATATAATCTCCTGAAAAACCGGATAACTATTAGATACACATAAACTAATCAGTTCACAACCCAGACAGTGCACCCAACAGCTGACTGAACGACTTTTGTGGAGACAGAACCGAACAAAAACTCCTCAGCCTTGCTGACCCCACGCCTGCCGATGACGATGGTTCCGTATTCACCCTCCTCGCGGATACGCAGAATATCCATGCCGATACTGCGTCCGGTGGAGCAGATGTCTGTTTCATGGAACGGGGATTTGCAGCTGGCAAAATACTCGGTCATTACTTCACCGGGATTAACTCCCATGGAAACCAGCTTCTTTTCAGCCTCAGCCAGTTTATCCTTGATAGCCTGCTCATTCTCTGCGCATTGTTTTTCCCAGGCAGCATCATCATTAAATAAATCCTTATCCGGCAGTCTTTCCACATAAAGAATAACAATCTCGCAGCCGGAACAATTGCGGGCAATATTACCCACATATTCCACAGCCTTGAATGAATTCTCTGAACCGTCAAAAGCAATCAACATCTTCATGGTTTCCATCCCGGTTACCTCCTGCTGTTTTTTACTCAGCACGAAATTACTTACAACCCGCGTATCTCCTTCAAACTGTTATTCATATCGAAGATCAATTCATCCACACTCTCGTAGAAAACCGAGCTTGAGGATGAAAAATGCATAAGAATATTATTTAATGATGCGGGGATGTAATCATAAATCTTACGCAGATTAACGATTCTGTTCCCGATGATTACCGAATAGTCCCCCGGAGAAAATGAAGAGAGCATGGACGGGTCAATACCGTACTCATGCAGGGTCTGAGAAGTCAGGTTGGCCTTGCCTACCAGATAGATAAGAATACTGCCCAACCCGAAAACATCGAGCCCGAAAGGATTCTCATAAAGTTCAAAAGCATAATCAAAATCGATCCAGCGGTAATCCCCGGTCCCATACTCCACCCAGAGATGGTCCCGCCGGACATCACCATGCTTCTCATCATTATCATGCAGGAATTTAATGGCCTCGCAGGCCCCGATATATTTTTCAAATATTTCAGGAAAATGCTCATGGAAATAGGTCCGGTGATCCACGGGAATATTGTGGACCCAGACATCAAGCCGCTTACCGCGAATAATATCAAGAACGCGGACATTATTGCCTGCGGAGTCGTTGTCTGAATAGCCCTGCATAAAACGCATATCACCCCGGACCAGATCAAGTATACGGGCCTCCTTACGCGGGCTGCGGTAGCACTCAATCTTGAATGGGCCGATATTCATGGGAAATTTCTCATAGAATGCAAGTTTCAAGATCTGGGGCTGACCGTTCTCAAGCCGCTTGCACCTTTTGACCCAGTACTTGGGATCATCAAGGCCGAATCTGCGTTCCATTTCATTTTTCGAGACAAGGAAATGTTCATCACCCAATTGGATCACATCACTAAAATCAATATTCATGAATTCAGTAGTATCGGTATACAGATTCCCGAAACGGGAACCGCTGTAATCAGGCAGATGCAATTTGATCAGATCACGGACTTCCTTGCTCATGTTCCACTCCCGCAGTTCAATCTGTTCAGCAAAAAACCACTTCAGTCCTTACTTATTAATTAACACACCGCCATTAATAATGAAAGGAAAACGGAACAAATCGAAGCTGCTTATTATTGCCCGATTTTAATATATTGGTTGTCAGCCCTTGCCTGTACGCCGATTGTATTTTAGATTTCTCAATTGGAGGACTTCTTGAATCAAAAACAATATTCACTCACTGAACTGGGCTGGAAAAAAAGCTTCAAAGACCAGTTTGAAGCTGAAAACAGTACCGAACTTATTCCCGCACGTGTAACCATGACCCACAAGGGGCATCTGGTTGTTTCTACCGGAGAATCCGAACTGCTGCTCAAAATTGCCGGAAAAGGCATCGGCAGCCTGAACGAACAGCCCACCGTAGGCGACTGGCTGCTCATGGACCGCGAAACAATGGTCCCGGTAAAAGTACTGCCGCGCACCAGCCTGCTGCAACGCATGGCCCCCGGTCAGGAAGTAAAGCTGCAACCAATTGCCGCCAACATCGATACACTTTTCATCGTCTCCTCCTGCAACAGCGAATTCAATCTGAACCGCATTGAACGATACATCTCCCTCGCCCTTGAGGCCGGGGTAAATTTCGTACTCGTGCTGACCAAGGAAGACCTGACCGCAGAAGCACTGGAATACCGCAAGCAGGCCGATCATCTTTTTGATGGAATGCCGATCATGACCATCAACGGCAAGGACCCGCAAAGTGTTGAATGCCTCCAGAAATGGTTCAAACCCGGCGAAACCATAGCCATGCTCGGCTCATCCGGGGTCGGCAAAACCACCCTGCTCAACACCGTCAACGGCACGGAAAAAGAAAAGACCGGGGCCATCCGTCAGGGTGACGACAAAGGCCGTCACACCACGACCACCCGCTCCCTGCACGTAATGCCCACCGGAGCACTGCTTATCGACGTTCCGGGCATCCGCGAATTGCAGCTACACGACTGCCATGCCGGGATCGACCGTGCTTTCAGCGAAATTGTGGAAGCAGAAGAAATGTGCCGCTTTTCCGATTGCAGCCATGAGCGCGAACCCGGCTGCGGAGTGCGCGAGGCCCTTGAAAACAACACCATCACCCGCCGCAGGCTGGAAAATTACCTCAAGCTCAAAGAAGAAGCCGAAAAAAACACCGCTGAAATCGCTGAACGGGCCAAGAAAAAATCAGGCAAAAAGAAAAAATATTCCCGTAAGTGGAAGAAGAAATAATTTGATGCGCTGCGCGCTTTTTGACAAACCATTTCGCCTCCGGCGGCTTAAACCCTTTTGCAAAAGGGTTTAAGAATCCCAAAACCTTTTAGTTGTTTAAATTGTACCGATTTATAAAAAGCTGTCTATCGTATGATAGGCAGCTTTTTTTAACGTCCCTCTCCCCTTGCCCGATCCTCCAATCAATGATATTGGTCAGACCAATTGCTCAAATTCACAAATTGGTAGGACCCATTATGGATTCAAATCCGACAAAAACAGTGCACCAGTCAGTGGCCCGGCAGATTGCCGAGCTTATTGAATCGGGCAATCTAAAAAAAGGCGACAAGCTGCCTGCGGAGCGTGCTCTGGCGGAAAAATTCAAGGTTTCCAGAAGCTCTATCCGCGAAGCCATCAAATCGCTGGCCCAGAAAAATCTGGTGGAAAGCCGCCGCGGTGACGGAACTTACATTCTAGCGGATATGGATGCGGACATCTTCGATGCCTTCACCACAGCTTTCAGCGACCAGAAAAAACGCATCAGCGACATTTTCCAGTTCAGAAAAGTAATTGAACCGGAAATCGCCGCGCTGGCCGCCGCTTCCATGGACGAAGAAACACTGAACCGCATGAAGGTCATAGTCTGCGATCAGCAGATGCAGGCCCAAAGCGGTAAAAACACCAGCGAGCTCGATGCCTCTCTGCATCATGAAATCGCCAAGGCAACCGGGAACTCCATTTTCCCGGAAATGATGCAGGCCCTTGACCGCATCATGAAAGAAAGCCGCAGCGAAATCCTGCAACCGCCCGCAAGGCAGCAGGCTTCCATTGCCGCACATTTCAAAATCCTTGAAGCATTTGAAAACCGGGACCCGGCGTTGGCCCGTGAAACCATGCGCCAGCACATCTCAGAAGTGGAAGAAGCGGCAACAGGCCGTGATTCATCTAAATAACCACTAGCTAAAAGCCACGGAGGAACGCATGTTCTCCACCTTACTGATTTTCGTTGTACTCGGTATTTTTGCCGGAATTATGGCCGGACTGCTCGGCATCGGCGGCGGACTGGTCATTGTGCCCATCCTCGTCTTCACCCTGCCTCCCTTAGGCATCCCGGAAGTGCACCTCATGCACATCGCATTGGGAACTTCCCTTGCCAGCATCATCTTCACTTCCATCTCCAGCATGCGTTCGCACAACAAACGCGGGGCTGTACGCTGGGATATATTCAAAGCCATAACTCCGGGCATCATCCTCGGAACGTTTCTAGGTTCCATTTCCACTTCCTTTATGAACACCAATTTCCTGAAAGGAATCTTCGTGGTCTTCCTCTACTACGTGGCCTCGCAGATGCTTTTCGGCCTCAAACCCAAAGCTTCCCGGCAGGTGCCCGGCACTAAAGGGATGTTTGCAGCCGGTAACGTCATCGGTATCTTTTCCAGTCTTGTGGGTATCGGCGGCGGAACCCTTTCCGTACCCTTCCTGACCATGTGCAACATCGTCATCCATACCGCCATCGGCACTGCTGCTGCCATCGGTCTGCCCATCGCCATTGCCGGAACTGCCGGATACGTCTGGACCGGAATCGGTGTGGAAGGCTTGCCCCATTACTGCATCGGTTATGTTTACCTGCCCGCCTTGATCGGTATCGTTTCAGCCAGTATGCTGACCGCTCCCATCGGCGTACGGCTGGCCCACAGCCTGCCCGTAGGCAAGCTCAAAAAGATTTTCGCAGTGCTGCTGATAATTGTGGCTACCAGAATGCTTATTTCTATATTCTAAAATGCCTTCGGCGACCCTCCGGGGGCCAAAGAAACTTTTTGCAAAAAGTTTCTCTGGACTCTTCAAAAACTTTTACTAGGGTTTCGCCGATGTTGGTTGAATAAATATCTAAAACTATTAAAACGTTTTGGGATTCTTAAACCCTTTTGGAAAAGGGTTTAAGGCCCCCGGCAGGGACCGCCGGTAGGCATCCCAAGGAGATCTCAAATGAAAGAAATACGTGATAATGCTCGTGAATTGATGAAAGGCTACTGCAAAGTCTGCCCCGTTTGTAACGGTAAAGCCTGCGTGGGCGAGGTTCCCGGCATGGGCGGACTGGGTACCGCATCCAGCTTCAAGAACAATGTTAAGGCTCTAGAAGATCTGAAGCTGAACATGCGCACCATCCATGAATTCAGTGAACCGGACACTTCAGTCAATGTCATGGGCATCGACCTTGATATCCCGGTCATTGCCGCCCCCATCGGCGGTGTGGAATTCAACATGGGCGGCAAGGTCAGCGAGCTGGACTACATCACCAACAAGCTCAAAGGCTGTAAGGAAAAAGGAATTATCGGCTGCACAGGAGACGGGGTACCGCCCTTTATCCATGAAAGCGGCTTTGCGGCTATCAAAGATGTTGCCGGACACGGCATTCCCTTTATCAAGCCCTGGGAAGATAAAGAACTGAACGAGAAACTCCGGAAAGCGGAAGAAACCGGAAGTAAGATCATCGGCATGGATATCGATGCTGCGGGCCTGATCACCCTTAAAAAAATGGGCCGCCCGGTTACCCCCAAATGCATGCGCAAACTGCGCGAGATTATAGAATCCGTCAATGCCGACTTCATCCTCAAAGGCATCATGACCCCGGATGAAGCACGCATGGCAATTGATGCCGGAGCAAAAGGCATCGTTGTTTCCAACCACGGTGGACGCGTGCTCGATTCCTGCCCCGGCACAGCGGAGGTGCTCTTTGAAATTTCCCGCGCTGTTGCCGGACAGTGTTCCGTAATGGTCGACGGCGGCGTACGCACCGGAAGCGACGTGCTTAAAATGCTGGCACTGGGCGCGGATGCAGTCATGATCGGCCGCCCCTTCTCCATTGCCACCATGGGCGGTCTGCTGGAAGGTGTTGAAAAATACATCGACCAGCTCAAAGCAGAACTCACCGCTGCCATGGTTCTCACCGGGACTGAAAAGGCTAGCTTTGTGGATATCAGGGTTCTGTACCGTTAATTGGTCACTGGGATTAAGACTTATGATAACGGCCGGACTAAGAAAGACCGGCCGTTCTTTTATTTAAGTATAAAAAATATAAAAGGACCGGGTTGGAGGAGCCCGGTCCTTTTATACTTAAAGGAGTGATGATGAGGAATGAAGACTGTATATTTATTCGGGCTATGCTTGAGGAAAGTGCAGGGGAACAATTTCCTCGCCCGTCTTGCTTTTCTACTTAGCATCTAGCGTGCCAAAAACACTTTCCCTTACTTTACAACAACTTATCATTTTTAAACATTTTCCCACCCTGATCTGCACATCCATTTGCACATTATTTTTGCACATATGTGCAATGCACAAGTTCACAAACTGCACATCCGTTCAGTCTGGTGCAAAATTCCAAGTTTAAGAATTGACGACAGAACGGTTAAATCGGCGCAACCCCCTGTACATAACAAGTTTTTCATATTATGTATTAAGTAGCGGTAAGCGAAGAAACACTGAATTGAAACTCAATATAATAGTAAACGAGAACAATCATTTAAGGAGGCAACTATGCATACACGGTTATCAGATGTGTATCTGAACCACGAAATCAATGAAAAAATTGAAGATGCCTGCGAGAACTTGGGAATCAGCAAGTCCATGTTCCTGAACGTATTGCTGCAGGAACTCTTCAGCAAGGCAGGTCCTGAAGACCTCTTTTACAACAGGGTCAAACTCTGCAATGACAGCGAAATGACTTCCAAGACTGCAACCAAGCAGATCACGCACTAAACGGATTCAAGTTTAAAAAGCCGCTCGTTCACACCCCCAAATAACAAGCGGCAGCATTTTTGCGCCCATGTTTCTTCTTCCCGGACAAAGAGTCCATACCGCGCAGCATTCATATGCTGCTTTTTTTTGCCTTTTTTTATTATGCAGCGCATGACATATCACCAGTTTGACAACAATTCCCCTACTAAATATACGGTTATTCCAATTGCCCTTAAATTTTAACTATCCTAAACTGGAGAGAGAAAATGCGTTTTATATCTTTAGGAGTGATGCTCGTTATGCTTTCACTGGTATCAGCTATGCCCGCCTTTGCCGCAGATGAAATCAGCGGTGATGTGATCATGTTTCACGCAGGCAGCCTTTCTGTTCCCCTTGCCAAGATGGAAAAGGAATTCGAAGCCATGCATCCCGGTGTTGACATCAAACGTGAAGCCGGCGGTTCCACCAAAATGGCGCGCATGATTTCCGAAGTGGGCAAGCCCGCAGACATCATGGCTTCCGCCGACTATGTGGTCATCGACAAGAACCTGATCCCCAAATACGCGGACTTCAACATCCGTTTCGCCACCAACCAGCTGGTACTCTGCTACACCGACGATTCCAAATACGCTTCCGAAGTGAACGCAGACAACTGGTATGAAATCCTCGCCAAGCCCGGCGTTGTCTGGGGCCACTCCGATCCCAACCTCGACCCCTGCGGCTACCGCAGTGTCATGGTTCTGCAGCTGGCTGAAAAATTTTACGGCAAAAAAGGTCTCTTTGATAAGCTGATCTCCCAGCGCAAAAAAGAATGGGTCCGCCCCAAATCCGTTGAGCTGATCTCCCTGCTCAAGACCGGAAACATGGATTACGCATGGGAATACCTCTCCGTGGCAGTACAGCACGGTCTGAAATACATCACCCTCGACAAACACATCAACCTTTCCGACTACAAATACAACAACTTCTACAAGCAGGCTAAAGTGACTGTCAGCGGCAAAAAGCCCGGCACCACCATCGACCGTATCGGTAAATCCATCACCTACGGCATCACCCAGATCAAAGATGCCCCCAACAAGCCTGCCGCCACAGCTTTCATGGCTTACATGCTCTCCCCTGAGGGCGGCCTGAAAATCCTGAAAGAAATGGGCCAGCCCCCCTTTGTTCCGGCCATCGTTCCTGACGAAGCAATGGTCAAGAACATGCCTGCCGAGCTCCAGAAACTCGTCAAAGTAAAGAAATAATCTGACCTTACAACGGAAAGCCGGGGGTTAAATCCCGGCTTTCCTTATTCCTGCCATGAGAAAATTTCACAAGACATCAGTCAGCTCCATTGTTTCCACCGTGCTGGTCCTCGGCTTCATTCTTGTCCCCTTAAGCCAGTTGATCCTCGGTTCCAGCTATGAGGAAATGCTCCAGACCATTATGGACCCGGATGTGCGTGCGGCCATCACCCGCAGTATGCTCTGTTCCGGGCTGGCGGCATTCATATCTTTCGCCATCGGCACTCCCTTCGCTTTCCTGCTGGCCCGCAAGGACTTCAAAGGCAAAGCACTGGTGGAATCCATAATCGACATGCCGATCATGATCCCGCACCCGGTCATCGGTATCGCCCTGCTCTCCATAGCCGGACGCAACCACTGGATCGGCCAGATGCTGATGGATGCCGGAATCCGCATCATGGGCACCAATACCGGGATTGTGGCTGTGCTGGTCTTTGTAGGGCTCCCTTTCTACCTCAATGCCGCACGGGACGGATTTGAGGCCGTACCCGAACGGCTGGAAAAAGCGGCCCGCACCCTCGGAGCATCACCCACCCAGACATTTTTCCGGGTCACCCTGCCCCTTGCATGGCGTTCCCTTTTGACCGGAATGATCATGTGCATGGCCCGTGCGCTGAGTGAATTCGGCGCGGTGGTTATTGTGGCCTACCATCCCATGATCGCTCCGGTACTCATGTATGAACGGTTCACCGCCTACGGGCTTTCATATTCCCGCCCGGTGGCTATCTGGCTGATCTTTCTTTCACTGGTGCTCTTTGCGGCACTGCGACTTCTTTCACGCGGACTTGGGAGCAGGGAATCATGATTAAAATCGAAAAACTCAATGTTGAACTGCCCGAATTCGCCCTGCGGGACATCAACCTGCATATCCCCGAAGGCGACTTTTTCACCCTGCTCGGCCCCACCGGGTCTGGTAAATCCGTGCTGCTGGAAACCATCGCCGGGCTGGTCCCGGTAGCTTCAGGATCCATCAAAATTTCGGGCAATGAAATTGTACACCTGCCTCCGGAAAAACGGGGCCTGTCCATTGTCTATCAGGACTACGCTCTTTTTCCGCACTTAAGCGTACTGGAAAACATAATCTTCGGTGCCAAATATCAGGGCATCAGTGAAGAAAAAGCCGTTTGCGAGGCTTCCGAACTTGCGGAAAAGCTGAATATCTCCCACCTTCTGCCCCGCACCCCGCGCCACCTTTCCGGCGGGGAACGCCAGCGTGCAGCCATTGCCCGCGCCCTGCTGGTAAAGCCCAAAGTACTGCTGCTGGATGAACCGCTCTCTGCACTGGACCCGTCTTTCCGGCAGGAAGTTCAGGACCTGCTCAAAGATCTGCACCGCGAAACCGGGATTACTTTTGTGATGGTCACCCACGACTTTGATGAAGCTCTCTACCTCTCCACCAACGGGGCTATCATCAGGAACGGCGAACTGGTCCGCAAAGGAAAAATCCGCGATATTTTCAACTCCCCCGGTTCAGAGTTTGTGGCCGGATTCGTAGGCATGAATAACACTTTCCCCTGCATTCCCATGAAAGACTCCGTAAAACTGGGCGACCTGATACTTGATTGCAGGATGGAAAAACAAGGGTCAGAAACAATGCTGGCCTTCAGGCCCGAAGAAGTGCTGCTGGGTAGTGAAATAGGTGAACACAACGGACAGAACAGCTTCTACGGTATCATCAAGGGCATCACTGCCGGAGGATTCCATATCCGGGTCACTCTGGATTATGAAGGTCTGGAAATTTTCGCCCTTGTACCGCGCAAGATGATCGGCAACGGCGAACTGGAACCAGGATTACCCATTAAAGTAGCCATCCCGGAGCAAAGCCTGCACCTGTTTTAATGCTGATTGCCCAGCTTGCTGATCAGGCTGGAAACGTTGCTGATATTAAGCAGCAGATATACGGCAGACAGTACCGCGACCAGCAGTTCCCGGTTCACACTGTAAAAATTTAAGAGCAGGAAAGCGCAGACCAGTAACATCTGCATCCCAATAAAATACTTCTGGGTGCGATCCAGCCAATTAATTCTGAAGAATCTTCGACACTGAAAATAACGCAGCAGATTGATAAGCACATTGGAAAGACAGAAAGCCAGCCCGGCCCCGCTGACCCCGAAAGTTTTGTAAAACAGCAGGCAGAGTCCGGCATTAAGAACCAATCCGGCAACGGTATTGTACACTTCCAGCTTTGATTTACCTGAAAGAATAAGCAGATAGCCCACCGGACCCGTATAGCAATTACAGATCTGCCCGACCAGCATCCAGAGCAGACAGGCTGCTCCTGCATCATACTGCGCACCGAAAAAATTCATAATCACTTCCGCATAAACCGCCACTACAGCCAGCAGCAAAAAGGAACAAAAGGTAAGCGCATGGGTGGCATCACGGTATAATGAACGGATAGAATCAAAGTCGTCACGGGCATAGGCTGAAGAAATCTGCGGGGCGTAAACGCTGTTAAAGGTATAAAGCAGAATGGAAATACTCACCGCAACTTTCATGGCCGCCACAAATAGAGCGGCATCAACAACAGCCCCCACAGCACCGAGAATAAGCGTATTTATCCAGATCAGGGAAGTCTGGGAAAAAGCAATGACCAGCAGCGGTATGGAATAGATAAGTATTTCCCGCACCCGCAAAGAACTGCGCAGCTTCAGCGAGAACCGTAAGTTATAATCCTTCCGGGTGCTGAAAAATGCATACAAAAACGAAATAAAATAAAGGGAAGTTACGGTCGCCAGAAAAACAAGCACGCTGAAATCAATGACAAAAGACAAACCGCCAAACAGCAGCATACCTGCCGGAATTATCAGGTTTTCCACCAGCGTAATCCCGGACATATCCCCTAAGCTCTGGCGGACCATGATGTTGATTCTGGTCAGGCTCCAGAAAAAAATAATGGGCGCAGCACAAAAAATATACGCCCATTTTGACACATCTTTAAAAACCAATCCGGCCGCAGGTTCGGCAAAAAGCATAACCATCGCCGAAAGCAGCAAAGCAAATGCGCCCACAATCAGTTGTGAGATGGTCCACATGGACGAAAGATTGGATTCATCCTCAGCGCGTAACTGCGGGATATAGCGCAAACAACCGTTCCCGATGCCCAGTTGCGCAAAACTGGCACAGAGAAATGCAAAGGTATAGCCGATAAAAAACACCCCGGAACCGTAAGCCCCGTACTTCTTGGCCAGCACCCAGGCCAGCAGCAGCCCGCCCACACCTTTCACTCCCTTGGCAGTGAAGACGAGGATAAGTTTTTTCAGATTAGAATGGGTGCTACTCAAACTTCTTCTCCTTCAGCTTGCGGAGAATACTGCGCTCAATAAAGGTATAGTAAAAAATATTGCGCACCTTGAGCCATATCCAATGCAACCCCTGTCCGAGGATAAGCCCGGTACTTTCTTTAAACGGCACATTTCCGGGAGCGCAGAGCTCATAGCCGTTCTGTAAAAGTTCAGGGCCGCAAATCAGTTCGTAAAGCTGAATCTGCGCCGCGCTCAAGCGGTCTTTCCATTTCACTGCAATTTTGCGGTCCGGGTCCCGGCCTACATTTGCATGCAGATGCTTCTGTTTTTTGCCGATCAGCTCATAATACTCCTGCTGCGATGAAACAAATTCACGCCCTGCGGAGCTGACACCCAGCGCAGCAAGCAGCCGCGACACCTCAGCTTCCGGTTCGGCAAGCAGATCTTCAAAACGCAAGCGGATCAGAGACTGCCCGGCAAGCCTGCGCAACATTTTCTTCCAATCAAAAGCGGCCTGAAAAATATTGTTGGACATCTTCATTCCGGTCAGGGAAACCATGTCCAGCTTGGAATTATAGACCGCCCGCCCGTCACGAATCAGCGAGATAAACCTCGCGCCTTCAAAAATTTCCCGCAGTCGGGTTAGATGAAAATCGTGCCGCGCTCCCTTGATAACGAGCACTTCCGGCTGACCTTCACCGCGCACTTTAAAATATTCCCTGAAAACAGCATCAAACACAGTACGGTAAGTTAACCGCTCAAGCCCATCCAGCCTGTTGCGCAGATTCTCCCGCCCGATTCCCCATTCACAGAAACGGGGCTCTGAATAAAGAAGGTCCAGCAGCCCATCCACGTCCATGGCTTGTTCATCCGGGTAGCTTTCCAGCACAAGGGGGATGAAATGACTCTCCTGCGTAACCACAACCCCGGCGTAACGGTTAAGCAGTGAAGAAAGCAGCGTGGAACCTGATCTGCTGTCATAAAGCAAAAATACATGGATCATAATTTCTGCACCCCGAGCCTGGAAAAATCAATGCGATACCTGCCGCCGCGGCACTCAACTTCAACACTGTCTCCGCTCACAGGACTGACCAAAAGTTCCGGATTTGTGCATCCGTCAACAGGCCTGCCCACTGCCGTAAACATGGTCGAAGGTGCTGATGTTTTGCGCTCCGCCTGAAAAAGCATGCCGGAACGGGGAATCTTCTTGCCCATGAACCGCAACAGCCCGGCGTAACGCTTAAGAGAAGTACTGAAACCTTCACCATGAAAATTCAGTGCATAACCGCTGTCCCGCTCAATACACAGTTTTCCGTCACCGGCCTTACGCACCAGACGGGCCTTGCGGTAGAGATGCATGGGATAAAAAATGGAAGTGTTGCCCGCAGGAACGATACGGTCACGCACAAAAATATCCGCTCCATTAATAACCACGATCGCCCGTTTCCACGATTTCGGACGCACCGATGCCGGATAATATCCGGCCAGTTCGACCTCCACACCCTGATAACCGTTTCCGCTCACATAACGCGGTTTCGGGGTCGCCCCCTTGCCCTTTTTATAGTTGAGAAGCATAAAAACAGCTGTTCCCTCTCCCAACTGGCCGATTTTATTGAAGACCGGAATATTGTGGTTGATGGAGAATTTCTTAAGCAGAAATCCGTCATCGTTGACCAGCGAACGCTTACCCGACCAAAGCCCGAAATGTCCGGCATCCGGGTGGATGTGCGAACCGGGGAAATTACCTTTGGACAAAGCATGAAATCCCTGCGGCGGACCGCATTTAAAAAAAACAAGAGAAGCATCATCCTCCCACGAAGAACGGGTCAGCAGAATACCGAGATTATCAAACCACGCATGCAGGGGCAGATCCTGCGGGCCCTGCGGCTTAAGATCGGGATCATACCAGACGTAATCCTGCCAGAGGATTGTGCTCATGCGTCGTTTGCGTTCTACTTCAGCAGCCAGCCACTGGGCATGCCCATCCTTAAAAATCCTGCCAAGACAGCGCAGAATCGCTCCCGGACCGTAAAAATCCACTATGGGCGAATCGGCAAAATCAACATTATATTGAAAACCGGGCAGTGAAGCATAAAGCCGGAATTTAGCCGTATTACGCAGGAATCCGTTGTCACGCACTTTCTCCAGCCCTTGCGCCGGAGCCATGGCCATATAATAATTGAGCAGCCAGAGGGTTCCGTAACTCCAGTATCCGATTCCCTCATGGGACCCGCCGTCCGGTGAAAGCAGAGACAGGACACGGTCAAAATTTTTCTCAGCCGTCTTCAGCCATTTTTCAGCCCTGCGATCCTCCCCGTAGAGAGCGATCCCGGCCACGGCCAGTGCTCCGGTATTCACGTAATTATGGTTCTGAAGCAGCCCCCTATCCTGTGCCCACCAAAGCCGTTTGCTACGGATTATTTCATCCAGAATTTCAGCGTGTTCAATGATAGCATCCTTGACCATCAGCCGCAGGGCCGACGAAAGGTCATCGTACAGCCAGTCGTAAGCAACTGATAAGGCGAAAAGACTGTGAGCCGCCCCGAGATCCTCATTGCTCGCCCAGTCCGGTGAAGAACAAAAAGTCCTCAACAAATTCTGTACTGTGGCAAAGGAAGAAAGATCTCCGGTGATAAGATGGTAAAAAGCATGGTTAACCAGCCCATTGGCCGGGACACGCAAAGTTTCCTCATTGTAACGCAGCAGATTTGAAGGTGCCCGGTGGCCCACCTGTCCGCGCCCGCGTTTACGGATAATACGCAGAAAATCGGAATAAGGTTTCACGTCTTTCAGGGAACGCAATTCCTTAAGTCTGGTTTTATTGAAATAGAGCCGGGGGCGTTCTTTGAAAACAGAATAGCCGGCAACAGAAGATCCGGCGGCAGACACGGCACAAGGAATCCAGAGTACCGAAAACAAAACCAAAGCACCCAGAACCGGTTTAAGCCGCATCGCGCCTCCTATAACTATTTTCCGTTCAAGCGCTTAATCTTCTGTATGATTTTAACCAGAGTCCGCTTCACAATACCCACGGAAGATTCAAGGCTGGCCACCCTTTTTTCCAGATCATCAATATAGCGACCGACCTCATCCTCAGCATAGCAACGGGTTGATTCCGGGACAGTGAGCAGCCCGTCATTTATGCGCTCCCTGGCAAAAGTCTCCACAATATCAGCGGTAACGGGAGTAATGTCATCTGCGAACCCGAAAATAAGGGCCCCCTCGCAAAGCACATTAATATTACGCGGAATTCCGTGAGAATACTCACAGATCTTGGCTAACGCATTTTCCGTAAATATCATGAACGGATCTTCGGCTCCGCCCTGACGCAAACGATAGTAGATATACTCCTTCACTTCCTGCTCCCGCAGCCGGGAAAGATGGGCACTAACCACAATGCGCTGCACAATCTGGCTGTATTGGGCCTTACGCAACCTGTCGCGAAAACCGGTCTGCCCGACCATAAGGATAGAGATAAGGTTATCCTTCCCGGCCTGCAGATTGGAAATCATGCGCACCTGCTCAAGAGCATCATCGCTCAGATTCTGAGCCTCATCCAAAATAAGCAGGACCCGTTTCTCACCTTCAGTATAAATTTTCAGCAGATGCTGTTGCAGGGCATCGAGACAGGATGCCGGGGTAGGGTTCTCCGGCATTTCAGCTTCAAGCTCGGTAAGGATCATTTCCACGATATGATCCCCGCCCACAGCACTGTTGAAGATAACACCGACAATGGTGTCTTCGCTGTGTTCAAGCAGCAGCTTATAGATAATGGAAGTTTTGCCTGTGCCTGCATCCCCGGTAAGCAGGATAAGGCTGTCTCCGTTCATCAACCCGTAATCAATATGGGTGATGGCCTGCTGGTGCCACTGACTCAAATAAAAATATTCAGGATCAGGGAGAATATTGAATGGCTTTTCATCCAAGCCGTAGAACTCACGATACATTCAGTCACCGCCTCAGCTGACAACGTCCAGACTTTCCCTTTCGGTCTTATTCAAAACAACGCCTACAATATTTCGTCCTTCCAGAAGACCAAGAGCCTTCTGGACATATTCGCGAGAAGTTTTACCTGCTTCCACAACAAAAATTATCCCATCCACATAACTGGAAAAAACCAGCGCATCAGGTGCATGCAGCAGATCCGGGCAATCAAAGACAACATAACGGTCCGGATAACGGTCCTTCATTTCCGTAATTAATTCCTGCAACTTGGGAGAACCGAGTATCTCCGTGGACCCCTTGATGGGTTCCCCGGCGGGAAGGAAAGAAAGCTTGTTAATACCCGGCTTGATCAAAAGGTCCGGAACAGGAATATCATGGAGCAGATGATCGGTCAGCCCCTTTTCCACTTCTATTCCCAGATACTTATGAATACTTGGGTTACGCATGTCAGTATCCACCAGCAGGGCGAACTGGTCCACCTCGCGGGCAATACTTATGGCCAGATTGATGGAGGTGATGGTCTTCCCTTCGCCGGGCATGGCACTGGTAACCATCAGCACATTGTGATTTTTCCTTTTGGTACGGTGAAAAATCTGGGTCCGCAGCAGGTTGTAAATATCCGTAAATGAAGCACTGCTGTTTTTGGTCAGAATCCTGTTTTTCGCCAGTTGCAATTCATCCAGAACAATATCGTCGGTATAAAAAGAAGTCGGAACGATGCTGCATTTATCCTGTCCGCCATCACTATCAGCAGCATTGTCGCCGATACTGTCTTCCGGCATTGGTGGCGGCATATCAGGCACAGTAGAACCGGCAGACTCGTTCACACTTTCTGCTTTAAGCTGCTCTTCCTGCAGCATGCGGTTTCGTCTGGCCTTTTCAACAGCCTTGAGCAATTTGCTCATCCTGACTCCCTGTCCTCTAGAAGTTCAAAATCACCTTACGCACTACTTTTACAGCAATAATATCCAGCGGCATATAAAAAATATGGACCGCTGCCACACTGAGCATCATGAAAGAAAAAACGGTAAATAGCATTACCCATTTTTTGCGCACAATGGCCCTTGCTTCAAGCTCGGTCTCCCAATAGGGCACAATGGCCAGTACCGGATACTTCACTATAGACGAAAGTTCTTCAGGCCGCCGAATTGAACGGTCCATAAACTCCAGCACTGTTCCGGTCCCCGCCCCCACGCCGAGAGCCAGCACAAAGCCGACAAGTATCAACGCCAGCCGATTGGGCCGAATGGGTTTTTCCGGGACAATAGGCGGATCAATCAGGGTAAACCGTTCAGCCAGCTGGCTCTGCTCCAGTCCTTTGGCTTCGCGTGCGGCCAGCAATCTGTTATTGATATCCTGATACTTTAGCTGTGCGTTATCATAATCGCGCAGCAGTATTTTGTATTCCTGCTCCACCTGCGGGGTACTGACCACCCTGTGCTGATAGGCCCTGTACTGATTGACCAGTTCCGCATAATTACGCTCAGCCTCGGCAATCTCAAGCTCGGTGGAGGCAATCTGGGTTTCGATCTGAATATAACCCGGATTATCCGGCAGGTCGGATGCCGACTCAAACATGCTGTCCTGCAAAGCCGCTTCCTCCAGACTCTCGTTCAGAGCATCAATCTGCTTGCGGAGCATGATCACTTCAGGATGCTTATCCGAATATCTCTTATGCAGGACAGTCAACTCCTGCTCCTTATTCCTGATTTCCCGGTTCAGGGAATCGATGTTTTCTGCAGCATCAACTTCCTCTTCAAGAGCCTGCATCTGCTTTTTCATGGCCTGCACATCGGGATGACGTGATGAGTATCTTGATTTCAAAGAAAGATATTCGCGACGCAGTTTTTCCAGATCCTCACGGGCGGTGGAAAAGCGGGTCCCGTCGTTTGCTACAATACGCAGCCGGGGATCAATGCTCGCCCGCTGTCCTTCAAGGTAAACCTTGCGGTTCTTGAGTGATGCAATCTGCTCCTGCACCTGATCCAGCTCCCGCTGCAACCGCTCCATGGAGTTCATGTTATGGACCAGCAACTCCGGCAGCTGGTTGACATGCTCCTCCTTGAAAACGGCTATGCTGGATTCAAGCTCCAGAATTTCAGACCGCAACTCGGCAAGCTGCAATTCAAGGAATTCAAAGGTGGACTTGGCTTTTTCCTCTCTCTCCTTCAGGTTTTCCTTCAGATAAAGGGAGGTAAGCACATTTGCCACCTGCGCCACCTTCTGCGGACGCCGCCCTTCGTAAGAGAGGGTAAATGCAACGGTAGCCGTTCCCGGACGGCCGGAATACTGGTTGGTAACCTCAGCGGTAATGGGTTCCAGCTGGATATCCTCACGCATCTTGGTAATAATTTCCTCAGTGGTGTATTTGCCGACCAGATCGGGATACAGCTCAAATTCCTTGATAATATTCAAAAGGTTACCATGACTGAGAACAACCTGTGAGATAGCCTGCAACCTTTCTTCCACAAAACCTGTAACCGTAGTCTGAACCAGATCCTGCGGGATATCCTGATCCTCAATAAGGATGGTTGCCGTGGACTTGTAGACCGGAGCAAGCACGAAAGCCAGAATAACGATCAGCGAAAACACAACCCCCGCCGGAAGAAGGAACTGGTATTTCCTGCGCTTCAATACATCAAGATAATATGCAATCTCCGAGCTTTCCTGCATATGGCCTCTCTTAATTTATCTCGGTCGGGAATGCATATGATATCCCGACCCAGCTTCTGAACCTTTCATTATTGGTACCGCTGATCTCATTGCGTGAATAGTTGACGCTGACCCCGCAATACGCGCTCCAATCTTCTTCGAATATCCAGTTCACCACCGACTGAGAAAACACGCCGGTAGCCTTATGCCTGCTTCCGCCGCTCTTTCCATCCGACTCATTCATCCAGTAAGTATTGATCATATCCAGAGTCAGATACTCAGAAAACTCATACCTGAAATACAACTCCGCCTGATCAAAAATTTCGTTCTCTCCGTATCGTCCGGGCCGCACAGTCCTTTCAAGGGCCGGAACAACACTGAATGTAAGCTCACGATACCCCAACTCCGCACGAAACTGATAGAGAAAATCCGTACTATCACCGGTTATTGAGTCACTTGAATAATTAGAAAAAGTAACTCCCGGCCCTCCTTTAACTGAAAGCTTCCAGCCCTCTGTAAACTGATGATCAATACCGACCACCCCCTGAAACGAGACCTGATCACTCTTAAATCCGTCCATTTCACGACTGTAATGGGTAAAGGTATTCATTTCACCAAGATATAAAGTAGTTCGCTCATTATCTAGAGCATGCCCCCAGATAAAACTCAAGACATTGGTCAGGTAATCTGAATCGGAACTGCGTTCGTAATTGGTCTTATCGATATAGTTGCTGATTACCAGATTATCCTTCTCCCCCATGCGCCAGGTCAGCGAAGGGGTGGCGGAAGTCTTTAAAATAATGGTCGGATCAATATCCACACCGCCGGACTCATAGGTGTTCTGGTCAAGGTTGTGATACCGCCTATGATTCAGATCAACAGAGCCTTCAAGGGCCGGACTGAATTTGTAACTGCCGGAAAGGTCCACATTGTAATCATACCTGTCCAGCTCATTGTGGTTGAGGTAATCCTTGTAAATAAAATCCCCCCTGAAATTAATCTTCAGGTCCTCATCATAAATATCAACCTTGAGCGCCGGAGTGATCTCGGTCACAAAATCATCAAACTTCTTGTAATCCACGTTGCTGTCATACATCTCGCGCAGCCTGAGAATAGGCTTCAGCTTTACTTTCTTGCCGGAAAGCCCCACTGCCCGTTTGGGTGTGGTGTAAAAGCTGTCATCCCCCGAAGCAACAGCCTCCTTCTCGCGGGCGATAACCGAGGGAATAACAGATACGGAGTGTGATTCAACAGACTCCTGAAATTCCCGCTTTTGCTCAGCTTCCGAAGCTTTTTTCTTGACGTTACCGCCGGGAGTCCCACTCTTTATATCATCAACTGAAGCGACCACGCCCGGTCCGACTTCAACATCAGCCACGGGTTCAGCGACAGATTCAAGGGCGACAGGTTCAGGGGCGACAGGTTCAGGGGCGGCAGGAACAGCTGAAGCAGCCGCCCTCTTGCGCACAACTTCGTCAGAGACAACAGCCCGGACTACGGAGGACTGCTCACCAACAGGTTCAAACGGTTCAGCCGAAAGGGTCACATCATTAACCGGAAGCTTCAGATCTGCCACATGAACGGCCGAGCCTGTTTCCGCCCTGCCGGACCAGCCGGAAAGAGGCTGGATCACAGGAATCCGTACCCGCCAGGAGATTCCTCCCTCCCCTGCGAGAACAACGCAGACCGGCACCAGTACAAGACTGAATACCGCAACGCGTAAGATTCTGCGAACCGATCCGGACATCTGACTCCCCCGTCTAAACCGATTAAAGCAAACATATCCTAAGGCACGATGACGGTATCGCCGGGTTTAAGGATAATATTCTGCTTTAAATTCTCGCCGTCAGCCAATTCGTCATAGTCAAAGGGAAAAACCTTCTGCGAGCCGTCTTTGGACCTGCGGACGATAATGATGCTGCCGCTCTCCGCAAATGGACTCAAGCCCCCGGACATGGCCAGAGCCTGAACCACGGTCATGTCCTGCCCCATTACGAGGACTGAGGGTTTATTAACTTTTCCCACGACGTAAACCTTGGGGTGCTCCACCTTGCGCAGGATAACCGTAACCGGAGCATCGGGAATAAACTCGCTAATACGTTCTTTGAGTTTATCGCGCAGTTCGTTAACGGTAAGCCCTCCGGCTTTCACGTCCCCGGCAAGGGGAAACGAGACCCCGCCGTCGGGCCTGACTACAACCTCCCGTGCAAGCTCTTCATCGCCCCAGACCGAAATTTCAATAATGTCTTCAGATCCAAGCCTGTATTCATCATTTACAGTCAGCTCAGCGGAAGCCCCCTGAGAATTTAATGCAAATAAAATGACAAGGCAGCATAAAATAAATAATTTTAAACTGTTCACAAGACCTCCAAAATCTCTTAAAAGTTCTTATTCAATGAATTTAAACCGTTAAGCCATTTTTCAGACATGAAATTTTACTGTCTCCACGCAAACTTGTAGACGGTTTTTAAAATGATCTTAAGGTCCATGAGTACGGACCAGTGCTGCAGATATTCGATATCAAAAGAGATGCGTTTCTGCATATCCTCATCATTTTTAATTTCGCCCCGATAACCGTTCATCTGCGCCAATCCGGTAATGCCCGGCTTGGAGATATGCCGGAGCATGTATCCGGGAATATGCTTGCGGTAATCCTCATTCATCTTCACCGCATGGGGCCGCGGCCCCACAATAGACATGGACCCGGCCAGCACATTCAGGAACTGGGGCAGCTCGTCAAGGCTGTTCTTGCGCAGAAAACGCCCGAACCACGTAATCCGGGGGTCCCTATCAGTAGCCGGGGTAAAGCTGTAGCCATTCTCCAGCACCTTCATGGTCCGGAACTTGTAAATCTGGAAAGGCTCTCCCTCCAGCCCGTAACGCCACTGCCTGAACAGCACCGGCCCCTTTGAAGTCAACTTGATTCCCAGTGCGATAAGCAGCATAAGCGGTGAAATCATGATCAGAATCATGCTGGAAATAATCAAATCCTCCATGCGCTTGAGGAATCCGTTCATGCCTTCAAAAGGCGAAGACCGGAGCACGATGGCGGTCTGCCCGGCCACATGAGCCACATCCCCGCCCATGAGATGCTTGAAAATGGACATATCCGGGAAAAAATAAATCTGGGCGGTGCTATCTTCCAGCCTCAGCAAAAGCTCATTGAGCACGGATTCATCACGCATGGGCAGAGCCACAAACACAAGCTGAATATGATTCTTATTCACATATGCAGGCAAATCATCCAAAGTGCCCTCGCAAAGTGAATTGCTCTCACAGTCACATTCAACCGAATCAAAAAAGGCCATAATCCGTATTCCGGCCCAGGGATTATCATCCACCCAGGCGGAAAGAGAACGTCCAAGTTTTCCGCACCCGGCCACAACAGCCCTGCGGGCCGCAACATTTTCAGCAAATATACGGAAAACAATCTTACGCAGGAGCACACGTTCCACACAAAGCAATACAGGCCAGAGGAACATGGCCGCCAGAATGACCCGTCTGGAATAGATACTTGAGACCTTGAATGCATAAGCGGACAGCAGCAAACCGCTGAAAATGAGAAATATGGCCGCAACTATGCGGTTGCATTCCGCAACAAGATCAGAAGCAGCCCACTCCCGGTAGACCCCGGCGATATGAAAAGAGACCACAGAAAATGCAGCTGTAACGGACACCAGCAAAGCAATGTGGGTAGACTTGGAAACAAAAGAATCAGGGGAAAAATGGTAATAGAGCCCCAGAAGAAGAAACAGCCCGGTACCGACATCGAGAATCCTGTGAACCGGTTCAAGCATATGCGGTGAGATATGTATCTTCCATTCCATAATACCTCCCGGGCTTAAACAACAAAAGCTGAACCAAAAAACGGACCTGAGTAGTTACCTATAATACTAACAAAAAAAATGAAGGATGCATAATTTTACATCCTCCATTTTTATATATTGTTGATCATTAAGCTTAAAGACGCTTAAGCAGGTTCTCAGCTTCCTTTTTCTCAGGAAAATCATCCTTACTTTTCAAAAGCTTATTAAGTATTTTCTTGGCATCATCATTCTTTCCTTCTCGATAGTAGACCATGGCTTTGTGGAAAAGGGCAGCTGAAAATTCCGGCAGTATCTGAAGCGCGGAGTTAAGCACATGCAAAGCCTGCTCATACTCTCCGTTCAGGTAAAGCACGTAGCCGAGCGTATCAAGGGCTTCGGGACTCTGGCTGCTGGCCGCTATCCGGGCCAGCTTCAAAGCTTCTGCCATGTGTTCGCCACTATCCGAAAAACGTGTGGCCAGCAGGTAGGCAAGATTGTTGGCTGCCAGCTGGAATCCCGGATGCTGTTTCAGCAATTGAGAATATACCTCGCGAGACTTATCATAATCCCCGTTCTGCTCATACAGGAGCCCCAGAATGAACTGCGGTCCGGGACTTGCGCCGTCTTTTTTGACCTCATCCTTGAATTTGGCAATCCCTGCCTTGAGCTTTTTTTGACTCACGTAAAGATCACCGATGCGCAGATACGGCAGCATCCAGTCCGGGGCCAGCACCGTGGCCCGGGTATAATTGGTCTCCGCTGCTTCTACATTACCTCTTACAGCATAAATACGACCAAGCAGCTCATAAATCCTCGGGTTATCGGGAAACTTAGTCAGTAATTTTTCACAGAATTTTGTCGCAGCGGTATATTTTTTCTGGGCGGTGAGAATTTCCACCTTGCCCTGAATGGCGGCCAGTGATTCCGGCGCAATCTTCAGGGCTGCGTTATAATGTTTTTCCGCTAGGGAATTCTTACCTTCGGAACGGGCCAGTTCAGCCATTTTCATCTGCCCCACCGGGGAATCGGGAAACTCCTTTGACAACTCATAAAAAGTACGGTTGGCAAGGTTCCGGTCCCCTTTAATGGCATAGACATCGCCGATAGCCGCCATAATCTGGATATCATCAGGACGCTTTTCCCGCAGACGCTGCAACTCAAGAATGGCCTGATGCCAGTCCTTGCGGTCCAGATAAGTATTGATCAGCACTTCCCTTGCCGGCCCGTAGCCCGGATCAAGATTGATGGCTTCTTTAAGATTTTCAATGGCGATGCTTGTTTCATCATTGATCAGATGCGCACGGGCCAGGAGCACGTAGGCGGGAGCACTTTCCGGATTATCCCTGATCACCTGCCGGAATTCGGAAACCGCCAGTTGCCCGCGCCCCTCGAAAAGATAAATCTGCCCACGCAAATAGTGAGCCTCGGCATCCTTGGGGTTAAGTTCAATAACCTTGTTGAGCTGTTCAATTGCCCGGCCCGATTCATTCATATCCAGAAACATGGTCGCCAGCTGCTTGCGGTAGACAACAGAATCGGAACTTTCAGTAGCTTCGGGATCAAGGGCAATTCCGTTCCTGAGAACTTTTACCGCCTCTTCCTGCCGCCCCTGCGACATATAAAGCCCGGCCAGAGCGGTCCTTATCGGCAGGGAGGCTGTATCCAGAGCCAAACCTTCTTTAAGGACCTTCTCGGTTTCCAAAAATTTCTTCTGGGAATTCAGGATGCGTGAATAAATAACCCTATATTCCGCTTTTTCAGGATGACTGTGCACAACATCGGCCAGCAATTCTGAAGCCTTGGCAAGATTCCCTGAAGCGGAATAAAATTCCGCCGCAAAAACTTCAATACGCGGATCTCCCTCCCCTGCATCCAGAAGCTTTTCCACATATTGCATGGCCTTGTCGTTCTGATTGGTGCTTCGGTAAAAAGCCACAGTCTTCATCAGCAAAGACGGATCACGGGGAATACGGCTGATCCCTTCAAGCAGGGCTTCTTCAGCCTTTTTCATCTTGTCCTGCCGGGTGTATACGCTGGACATGGAAAGATAGACATCGGGGTTGCCCGGATCTTCGTTCAGGGCAATTTCGAGCATCTTCTCCGCTTCAAAAAACTTTTTGTTCTCCGCAAGAACAGAAGCCAGCACCAACCGGGCCTCAATATTCGATGCATCCAGATTCAAGGCCATGCGGGCCATGTCCCCGGCATCGTCATACTCACGGGCCAGCAGGTAAAGCTTGCTCAACTCCACCTTCGCTTCCACAAGCTCCGGGTCCAGATCAGTGGCATACCTGAAATTAATAAAAGCTCCCTGAAAATTACCCTTTTCCAAAGCCACTTTACCCAGCAGCAAACGGCAGGAAGCACACTCCGGGTCGATGGAAAGTGCGTTCTTTATTTCAAGTCCGGCTTCGGTGAACATTTTTTTATTATAATATTCCACTGCCTTCTGATAAAAATCATCCCGTCGTTTTTCGCAACCGGAAAGCAAACAGACAGCTGCAATGATCAGGATTAACGCAAGAATATTTTTTCGCATCGACTTCCCCGTATTTGTAAATTCAACACCGAAACACTATTCAGGAATATAAGGTTTAAGCTTTGATGAAAAGCTCTTAATAAAATTCTCCAGAACCTTCTGGCCCTGCTCCACACTTTCATTGTCCCGCAGCAGCAACTCCACGCGAACCAGCGCGCCGTCCGTGCGCCGGCGGGTGATGGAATCAAGAGCCAGATAAATTTTATTCATATACTCGTCCGTAATCACCCGGCCCCGCTGCTGGAACCAGTAGAATGCCAGCAACCGCTCACCCGGTTTATCCAGAAGCAGCCTGCGCACCCGGAAAGGAAGTCCTTTCTCAGGATCAGCAGGAATATCCCGCGATGAAGCAAGGCTCCAGCCCCCTCCACCCAGCAGGCAGCTGACCGGATTGTGAGCCGCGCGCTGCGGCTCCTGATAATCATAGTAGGTTACCAGAACCAGAATATCCCGCCCGGACTTATCATCGCGGAAAACCCCGGCAAGATAATCATCAGAGCCAAGGGATTTAAGAATGTTCTCGCCGTAATACTCCCGCTTACCGGCGTAATCCCCCAAAGCCATGGGGAAATTATCAAAGCTCACGCGCTGCGGCACCACCCGCCCGGAAAGCAGATACATATTCCCGGCGAAATAGACACCGAGCACCACAGCCATAAGAAAAACATGCAATGCCCTACCGGCGGGCTGACCGTAATATCCGGGGCGCGATCCGGCACGCTGTTCCGGTTTTCGCCCGCCGATCAAATTCAGCAGCAGGCTGCATGCGGCCAGCAGAACAATTGAAAGCAGGTAAATAACAATACCGGAAGCATCGTGAAAAAAACTCTCCGCAGTCTCCACGGAAACATTACGGGCCAGATAACCGACAATAGCAATACGCAGGGCATTGGTGAAAATTGCCGTTGGCACTGTAGCAAGGATAACCAGCACCCGCTGCCATGTGCGGGTATTGAACCAGTAGCCCATCAGAATACCGAGCAGAATAGTCGGAAAAACATAGCGCAACCCGCTGCAGGCATCCACCACATGCAGCTGGATCACTCCCAGATCAATGACATTTCCTTCCCTGAACACCGGGATATCAATGAACTGCATTATGCGCACTGAAATATCGGATGAAATAAGGCGCAGCTTGAAGGTAAGCGTTCTGTTGATGAACGGCGGCGGTGGCACGGCAAAAGCGAGCACAAGAAGCGGAAAAAAGAACGCTTTCATGGACCGCCAGCCGTAAATGAACAGAACCAGCGCCACCACGCAAAGCCACATGGAAACAAAAACCAGCGCGTCTACTGCTGAAGCCTTGCCCAAAAAAAACAAAACCCCGGTCAGCAGCAGGGCAGCATAAGCCGACCCGGCCGACGGGGTAATGACTTTCGGAAGTAAATCCTTCCGTTGCCATGCAACATAAAGGGCAAGGGGCACAACCAGCCAGCAGTAAGAATAATCATCCGTATTCCAACGCCGCAAAAGAGGCGGAAAAGAATCCCAGTAGAGAGCAATCCATGCTGCCAGAACAGATATAAAAGAAAAAACAGCTGCCACGTGTAACACTCCCCGGAGCAAAAAGAACCCGAAAGATATGCAAAAACAACTTAATTAACTAACAAATAACAGAAAAAAGCATAGACCGGAACATTAAACCTGCTGAAATAAAAAAACTTAGTAAAAAATCTCCACAGACAACACCGTATCCCCTGCCAGAGCAGCCTCGGCAACAAGTGTTGTGGAAGGGGTTTTAACCCCGAATCTTCTGGACACCCAGCCCAGCGGCTTTGATTCATCCCCGTGGAATAATTTCAAACGCACGCCCGCAGCGAATTTCATGCTGATCCGTATGCCTGAATTTTCCGCTACCACCTTATTTTCCGAAACAACCTCCACCCTGCAATCCTCACTGAAATGCCAGAACTGTTCTGCAGAATGGTCAGCGGTGCAGAGCAATTCATCCCGGACTGATATGCACCGTTCCTGCCGTTTAAATGAGATGACGCGGCGATGCCCCAGAGGATCCTCCAGCCTTTGGTAACCGTCATGACTGCCCCGAAAGCTGTCAATGTCCCCGGCCCGCTCAACATTGCCTTGGGCACGGGCATGGCTGGTCCATAAAAAATCACCGCCGGATTCGCTCTGGTTCAGCCCGTCAATACGCACGGTATTGTGAGCCGATGTACCCCGGAAATATTCCCGCCAAAAAGGATCGGAACCATAAACATATGTGCCTGGGTCAATTAAAAACTCAACACCGCCGACAGCAAGATACAACGACAGTGCATCCGCATGTCCATGGGCGGCAAGTGAGCCGAACCCCAAGGGGCCGCAATCAACCACCGCGAACAGTCCGGCCTGTTCATCACGGAAAATATGGTATCCGCCCTGCGGAAAAGAGTCCTGCAACTCCGTATCGCACGGCCTAGCCGGGGACAAAATATTACCCGGTATGAGGGAAAGACCGCAGACCAGCCCGTCATCAGCATCGCCGATCATGGGCGCATTACCGTGTTCATCGCTCATGGCATGGATAAATCCGGCCATCCGTTCAAGAATTGCGCAATATTCTTCTGAATAAGATTGCGGTGAAGCCGCATGGGCAAGAACCATAAAATCAAGCACAAAACGTTGGTAGGAAAGGGTCTGCTCCTTGCCTGCCCCATCGGGCCAGACCTGCTTGCGCGCCTGCGTTTCAAGAATCCCAAGAGCACGCTTTTTCCAGCTCCCGCATCCATCCCGGAACGGCCATGTGCAGCAACCGATGAAAACCCCGGCAGCTTCACCGATGAGATGGTTATTGGCTGACGACCCCTGCGAGTACCAGCCGTTGATAAAATGAAGATGCTGATGGATGGATTTAAGCCAGCGATCCCGGAAAGCCCGCCCCTGTTCCCCTTCAAACATTGGGGACTCAAGCCCTCCAACATACTGCCAGGCCAGACTCCAGTTTATAAGCCTGATGCCCAGCTCAAGGGAGCTGGCCCAGTGCACGCCCAGCATGTACGGACATTGCTCCAGCCATGATTCAATCATGGATCGCACTGCACGAAGATATTTTTCATTCCCGCTGACACGCCATGCAAGAGCCGGGGGAACAGCCTGCAGAAATCTGCCCGGCTCCCAGAGATATTTGATGTCTCCGCACAGGTTGCGGTCTTTGAAATTGATTTTTTTACCGAAGTTCAGCGGTGCATCAATTCCCGTGAACGGATCGCGATTCCATTGCGGATTAACGCACTCAATCCCGGTAAGAGTGAATACATCCATACCCTGATCCAGCAGACGGTCAGCAACACGCAGGATCTCGGCAGCATCCATGCCCTCAGTTTCAGGAACAAAAACAGCGGACCTGCGACTGAAATCCGGGACAGGCGGATCTGGAGCAAGCAGATATCCACGGCCCTGAGCAAAGGCATAAAGCTCATTGCGACAACGCCGAAGGATTTCAAGAGGTCCCATGGCCCGCAATCTGTTCAGCAGCCAGACTGCCCGCTCCCTGTTCATGGCAGTTTCTCCGGGTCTTCAGCCTCCGCTGCGGCCTGCATCCTGCGGATTTTATGTTCCGGCAATTCAATATAAACAAGAATAGCGTAAAACATCTGCCCCAGCCCGAAGCGGGTGACATAGCTGTTGCTGACAAAATTCATAAAGGTAACGGTCAGGAACAGGGCAAGGAACACGTAACGCTCCCTGCCCTCAAGTAATCGTATTTTCTGAAATAAACAGAATTGGAAAGCCACGAAAAGGAAAAATCCGATTATTCCGGTCTGGGTCAGCACATCAAGGAAATCGTTGTGACTGTTGAGCATATCCCCGATCTGCCGCCGCTTACGTTCCGGGATATGGGAATTGATATTTCCGACCCCGACCCCGGCCAGAATACCGTCTAGCGGTTGCGAAGCAAATTCCTCAATATTATGCATCCATATGACAGGACGCCCGGAACCGAACTGGCTTTTATCCGGACCTTTGGCAGCATCAAACATATCGGAGAAAATAGTATACAGCACAGCAGCGGAAAGCACGAGAACCACTCCCATGATCATGGTCAGGAGAGCCAGCAGCTTTTTATTAACCCTGAACAAATAGTAATAGATAAAAAGCAGAAACCCGAAAAAACAGGTCCGCACATAACTTTTGTATAAGCAATAGAGAGCAAAAACACTTATAGTGCAGGAAAAAATAAAAAACAGCCTCTGCTTCAAAACAGGCAGAATATCTTCATGTTCGGAACATATAACAGTATATAGAACAAGAGCCATCAGATACAAGGCCATGCAGTGACCAAGGTTATGAGGATTTGCATACACACCACTAAATCTTGAAAGCCCGGTCCAGAATAAAACCGTGTATAAACCACGTCCCTGAACAATAAGATATGTACTTGCGAGAATGGGAACAGCATACCCGATGAGCATCATTTTCAAAAAACGGGTATAACTTTTAACATCCATAATAACATTTTTCAAAACAAAATATGTTATAAATGGGAGCACAAACTTTGCAGCTTCCTTTAAATGGGAACGGTCAATATAAAGCAGGTAAATAAATAAAACCCAAAGCACGAAAGAAAAAAGAAAGAAATCAACAATAGAGATATTCAGCTGTTTGGCAACGACAGCGCGTAAAATAAAAGCGATAATCAAAATTCCGGTGGCAAAAATAGCAAAGACCTCGGTCACATTGAGACCGAAGACCAACCACCCGATATCCATGAACATGATCGGACGGAAAAAGAAAAACAGGAATAATAATCCAGTCATGCCACCTGCCGCTGATGTTTAAGACTCCCGAATAATACGGGAATATAAACCTATGATCCGTTCAGCCACCTGCCGGGAACAAAAATTTGCCCTTGCGTATTTTTGTGCATTCCCAGCTACCCTTATCCTGAGTGCGGAATCATCCAACACACGGGAAACACCATCAACTATTGCTTCAGCACTCGCTTCCGGCAGCAGTACAGCCGTCTCATCCGGTTCAGTCACATCCTTTATACCCCCGACGTCAGTCACCAACGGGACCAGCCCGGACGCCATGGCCTCCAGCAACGAAACCGGACGCCCTTCGCTGTATGTAGGCAAAAGAAAAATACAACTTTCCTCAAGAGCTCTGTATTTATCCTGCCCCTGAATATGCCCCGGAAAAGAAATATTACGAAGATCACGCGAAGCGGCCAGCTCCATCAACCTTCCGCGCTCCGGGCCGTCCCCGGCCATGACCAGCTTAAGCCCGGCATACCTCTTACTTAACAGACTGAAGGCGTCTATAATTTCATACACACCTTTGCCGACTATCATCCGCGAGATAAACAGCATGGACTTTTCGCCACGTGCGCATCCGGAAGAGAATGGGACGCTATCCATATCAACCATAGTGCTGACCACTTCAACCTTTGACTCATCCACCCCCAGCCGGATCAATTCATCCCTGAACTCTTCTGCCAGTACAAGAACCAATCCCGCCCGATTCAGCACCGCACGCATAACCTTTGCACTTATCCATCCGGAAGCAATCCGTTTAAAAAAATCCTGATCCCAGCCATGGATAAAAATAAAGGTCCTGCCTGAATATCCCAACAGCCAGCAGAGAATGAATAAGACTGTCTCCTTTAATACTGAAACAAAAACCAATGAAGGATTCAAGTGGACGATATCAAAACGCCCGGAAACGAGCATCCGGGCAAAATAAAACAAATCCAGTATGGTTCTGCAAACACGCATGATAAGACTGGTCTGCCCGACCCGGGCTCCAAACATGACCTGGGTGACGTCCACCCTCCCTTCAAGCTGACCGAGCAAAGTCTTCACGGTTTCAGCAACCCCGCCCATAAGGCGCAAATCAGGGGAGACCAGCAACAATCTCATCAATTTCCATTACCCTCTTCAAAATTATTTTTGCTTTAAAATACCTTAGTTATGACCATTGCACCAGTAATTTATGAAGATATCTGCTGAAAACATAAAACATCCGCCAACCGCAGAAGCCATCTCCGCAACAATTCTTAAACACATTGTAACAGCACAGTAACAACCGCTTGAAAATTGAGAGTAGTTTTTGCGCACCATACTGAAACGAACAAGCACATCGACCAACAAATTGAACAGTGTATATCTGTCGGGGATACTACATCATGCTACAACTATTGAAGAAAAAAGCCGATAACCTTACCGCTCCTCATGAAGACAAAATAAATATCCTTGAGGGGCCGGGGATCGGAAGCCTGATCCAGAATGTCGGCCGGCTCAATATATTATACTTTGCAATTCAGGACTTTCCCACACTTTCGGCCATGTACGGACCGGAATGGGCAGATCAGCTGGAAAACGAAATCCGCCGCGCCATAACCAAAGAAGGACAGAAAAGTCTGCAGCATAATGATTTTCATATATTTTCTTTCAACGCCGGGGAATTCTTCCTGCTGGACCCAACAGACACCATGAACAATTTTTCTCTGCAGGAATTGGCCTATCAGGCCAAAGTAAATATTGAAAACAGCATCAAAAGCGACCAGATAGGTCGCACCGGAAATAACGTGACCGTAAACAGCGGGCATTCATCATTTCAGGCCGAGCAGACCAATGACAAGCTCTGGTCCAGCTTTCTCTCGGCCATTGGTGAAGCCCGGCTTGAAGCACAAAAAAGTGTTGATATCTCAAAGCTTGAACTCAGCAACGAATTCAGCGATATCATCACCGGTTCCGACATCCGCAGCCACTACCAGCCCATTGTAAACCTCAGTGATAAATCCATTCACGGCTGGGAAGCCTTGGCACGCGGCCCGCAGAATTCCCCCTTCCGCTCTCCGCTGACCCTCTTTGATATGGCAGAAAAGCTGGGCAAACTCTTCCATCTGGAAAAATTATGCCGCGAGGCCGCCATCAAAGCCTTCGGAGATCACAGCCCGCACCACAAACTTTTCCTGAATATCCATCCGCGCACAATTGTCGATCCCAACTTCACCACCGGGGAAACCAAGCTGCTGCTCGATAAATGGGGTCTGAAGCCCGGCAACATTGTTTTTGAAATAACCGAACGTCACAGCGTCAAAGATTTCAAAACCTTCCGCAAAACTTTGGACCACTACCGCAATCAGGGCTATCTGGTGGCCATTGATGACGCAGGCACCGGATACTCCGGTCTCACCTCCATTGCCGAGATCAAGCCGGACTACATCAAGCTGGACAAATCTTTTGTAGACAACATCGAGACCAATCAGGTCAACCGCGCCCTCATCGACACCTTCACCGATTTCGCGGAAAAAATCGGCGGCAAGCTGATTGTAGAAGGGATTGAAACACAGGAACAGGCCCTGACCGTGACCGACATGGGCGTACATCTGGGGCAGGGTTATTTCTTCGCCAGACCGCAACGGGAAAAACCGAAGCTGACAGAAGAAGCACTGACCATGCGCCGCAACTCTGATCTGGTGTCCAACACCACAACCTACGGCATTCCGGTCAAAAACCTTGTGGAGAAAGTAGAGTCGGTTGAATCAGACACCCCGGTGCCCATGGTGCAGCAGATTTTCAAGGACACCAATTCACTGAACAGCATCGTAGTGGTCAAAAACAATTACCCCTGCGGTCTGGTCATGGAATACAAGCTGAACAAGCATCTTTCCGGTAAATACGGCGTGGCCCTCTATTCCAACAAGCCCATTTCATCGGTTATGGATGATGCACCACTCGTCGTTGACCTTGAAACAACGGTTGAAAAAGTATCCCAGCAGGCCATGGCCCGCTCCCGCAAACGGGCTTACGACGATATTGTAGTCACTTTTAAAGGACAGCTCATGGGTACTGTTTCCGTACAACGCCTGCTGGATACGCTGGCCCACGTACAGGTGGAGGTGGCCAAAGGAACCAACCCGCTCAGCGGACTGCCCGGCAACCTCGATATTGAAAAAGAAATCGACCGCCGCATGAAGGCCAAGGAAAAATACAGCATCATCTACGCCGACCTAGACAACTTCAAGGTCTACAACGACACCTACGGATTCAAAAACGGCGATAAAATCATCCTTCAGATCAGCAAAATAGTCTCATGGGCCAGCAAGAGACACGGTGCCAACGGCGATTTTGTCGGCCACATCGGCGGGGATGATTTCGTAATGGTCACCGACACGGCAAAAGCAGAACGTATCTGCAAGTCCGTAACCCGTATTTTCAAAAGACTGGTCAAGAACAACTACAACGAAGATGATGCCGCGCAAGGCTGGATGGAAGGCAAAGGACGGGACGGTTCCATTGCAAAATTCCCGCTCGTATCAGTGTCCTTGGCTATCCTTGACTGCGAACCGGACCAGAATCTCATGGAAATCGGCGAACAGGCCGCGTCTTTAAAAAAATGGGCAAAATCCATCGAAGGAAACTGCTGGGTTCGGGAAAGACGCAGAAGGTAAGAATGCCTCCGGCGGCCAGAGAAACTTTTGCAAAAGTTTCTCTGGACTCTTCAAAACCTTTTACTAGGGCTTCGCCTTTTTACAACGGACAATTGTACAATATTACAAATGCGAAGCATAACTAAAACGTTTTGGGATTCTTAAACCCTTTTGGAAAAGGGTTTAAGGCCCCCGGCAGGGTCGCCGAAGGCATCCTTACAATAAATTCTCATCAAATATCTGCTTGATGCGATGACGCAGGTTGGTAAACCGCTTACCCGCCGTAACGTTGTTCAACCCGATGGTGAAGGCCCGTTTGCTGCCAATGAGCACGGCCAATTTGCGGGCGCGGGTCAGCCCGGTGTAGAGCAGGTTGCGCTGCAACAGCAGATAGTGCTGCGAAACAATGGGCATGACCACTGCAGGATACTCGCTGCCCTGCGATTTATGCACGCTGACCGCATAGGCGAGGGTTAATTCATCAAGCTCGGAAAGTTCGTAATGTACGATATTGCCGTCAAACTCGGCAGTGAGTTCGTTCTCTTCAGTATTGATGTACATGACCCGGCCGAGGTCACCGTTAAAGACTTCCTTCTCGTAGTTGTTACGCAGCTGCAAAACACGGTCGCCGACACGGTACTCCACGAAGCCGCGCTTCAGCCCCTTGCCGTTGCCGGGATTAAGCCGTTCCTGAAGCAGTGCGTTCAACTTCTGGGTGCCCACATCGCCCTTATGCATGGGGGTCAGCACCTGCACATCGGTCATGGGATCAAGTCCGTAGCGTTCAGGAATACGTTCGCAGACAGTCTGGGCGATCATTTCCTGCACCTTTAACGGCGACTCCTGCGGAATCCAGTAAAAGTCAGCTTCCGGGGCTTCCTGCGGATGCGGCAACGGAAATTCCCCGCCGTTGATGCGGTGGGCATTGACGACAATATAACTTTCCTGTGCCTGCCGGAAAATATGGTTCAGCACCGCGCTGGGCACCTGCCCGCTTTGCAGCAGATCGGAAAGCACGTTACCCGGTCCCACGGAAGGCAGCTGGTTGACATCGCCGACGAAGATTACCCTGCAGGTCAGCGGAACAGCCCGCAGCACCGCAAGGCAAAGCTGGGCATCGAGCATGGAAGCCTCGTCCACCACCAATACATCGGCCTTCAACTTCTGGTCTTCATTGTAATAAAAACCGCCGTCTTCCGGGGTGAACTGCAGCATGCGGTGGATGGTGGATGCCGAACGCCCGGTGGCCTCGGATAACCGCTTGGCAGCGCGCCCGGTGGGAGCGGCAAGTTTGATCTTCAGCCCCAGCTCTTTCAGGGTCATGACCACGGCGCGGGTGATGGTTGTCTTACCCGTTCCCGGTCCCCCGGTGATGATGAAAAATTTGTTTACGCAGGCCTCAAAGACAGCCTCGCGCTGCTCATCCGAAAGCTCAAAACCAAGTTCGGCCTCAACTTCGGGCAAGGCTTTCTCCACCTTCTCCCGACTCACCGGGGAAGGATGACTGACCAGACCATGCATCCGTTTGCAGATTTCCCGTTCAAAACGGTAGAAATGCATCAGGAAAACCGCTTCTTCAATGTCCTGTTCGGGCAGGTTTTCCACCCGGACCCGTTTGCGTTCTTCCAGCGAAAAGATGCCCTCGCTGATCAGTTCCAGATCAATGCCGCCGAGCATTTTAGCCACGTCCTCAACAAGCTTGGCCTTGGGCGAGAACATATGCCCGCCCCGCTCGCTTACCGAAAACAGCGAATACACGATGGCCGCTTCAATACGTTGCGGTGAATCAGGTGCAAAGCCCAGCTTAAGAGCCATAGTATCAGCGGTTTTAAAGCCGATGCCCCGGATTTCATAGGCCAGTTCATACGGATTTTCGCTAATCTTGTTGACGGCCTGACCGCCGTAAAGATTGAAAATTTTAGCCGCGTATGTTGGCGGCACTTCGTGGGTGTGCAGAAAGAGGATGAGGTTCTTGATCTCGCGCTGGGAGGACCATGACTCTTTAATAGCCTCCAGTTTTTTCTTGGAAACACCTTTGATCTTGAGCAGCTTTTCCGGTTCTTCGTCCAGAATATCCAGCACATCTATGCCGAATGTCTTGACCATGTCGGTAGCGATTGCTTCACCGATGCCCTTAATGGAAGACGATTTCAGGAAACGAATCACCCCGGCTTCCGTTGCTGGACGGACCCGTTCATAAAAATCCGCCTCGAACTGACGGCCGAATTTGGGATGCTGTTTCCAGCGACCGTGAAGTTCCACGGATTCGCCGGGCGTAAGAGACCCCAGAACTCCCACAACCGTGATCTGCGTAGGCTCGTCCTTGGATGAGATACGGGCTACAATGTAACCGTTCTCTTCATTATGATAAACAACTGTCCGGACTTCACCAGTTAATATATCTGACATTTGCCTTCGGCGACCCTGCGGGCTTTACTTTGATGCGCTACGCGCTTTTTGATGAAAAGATTTTGCCTCCGGCGGCTAAAACCCTTTTCCAAAAGGGTTTTAGAATCCCAAAACGTTTCAGTTGTTTTGAATTGAGGCAGCTTATAGGTTTGTGCGTTTTTATCTAAAGCTTCTGGCGATACTCAAGTGACTGCCTAAGCGTCTCTTTATCAGTGTATTTTACTTCAGAACCGATGGGGATGCCCTGTGCGAGACGGGAAAGAGCCACTTCGGGAAATTTATTTTCGACCATGTTTTTGATGAAAGAAGCTGTAGCTTCAGCATCAACAGTAGCACCAAGCGCGAGGATGAGTTCTTTGACCTCGCCCTTGGCTAGACGCTCTTCAAGCTTCTGGAACTCCAGCTGCTGCGGTGTCACCCCGTCCAGCGGAGAAAGCAGCCCGCCAAGCACCAGATAATAACCGCGGTACAGCCCCATCTCCTCAATTGCCAGCAGGGAATCCCATTCCGAAACCAGACAGAGCTTGTCATGCTCGCGCTTGGGATCGGAACAGATCTTACAGGGACAGGTATCGGTAATACTCGCACACTGCTCGCAGATGCAAAGCTTCTCACGCAGATCAATAACACTCTGCCCGATGCCGGAGACTTTCTCCTTAGGCATCTTGAGCATGGTCAGTGCGATTCTCAACGCAGATTTGGGACCAAGGCCCGGCAACTTTGCCAGCTCTTGAGCGACTACCCGTAAAGGCTCAGGTAAATTTTCCATTTATTGCCTTCGGCGACCCTGCCGGGGGCCTTAAACCCTTTTCCAAAAGGGTTTAAGAATCCCAAAACGTTTTAGTTGGGATTCAAAGCAAATGACGGCAGGACGCGGAAAAAAATATTAAAAAAAGGCCCCCAAACGTAACGCTTCCAACGGCGAAGCCCTACTAAAAAATTTTGAGGGGATGGGGTCTGGGGAAGGGGAACTTTTCCCAAAAGTTCCCCTTCCCCAGCCGCCGGAGGCATCAATAATTTAGAACATTCCAGGAATATTCATACCGCCGGTGATGGCGGACATTTCTGATTCCATCATGGCTTTTGCTTTTTTGTTGGCATCGTTTACAGCTGCGAGTACCAGATCCTGAATCATTTCTACATCTTCAGGATCAACGATAGCGGGATCGATTTTGATTTCAAGCACTTCGGAAGATCCGTTAACTTTTACGTTAACCATGCCGCCACCAGCAGAGCTTTCCACTTCGCGGGTCTTGAGTTCTTCCTGCAGAGCAGCCATTTTACGCTGCATAACCTGAGCCTGACGTACGAGATCGTTCATACCTTTCATTATATTACTCCTTGGAATAATTTACTTTTACTAACACCACAAATAACCGGACAACACCCGGCTATTCTTAAATATCTTTGCGCGGATCAATGGAAATAATGCTTGCCCCGAAGGATTCCATGACCCTTTGCACATCCGGATGAGCTTCCACCTCAGTGCGGATTTCCTGCCTGCTCTTACGCTTGCCCTTCTGGGTAATCTGGATTTCCAGCTCAGTTTCCGGGCCGAAATATTCTGAGACCAACCGCTCCACAACACCGCGGGAATCACGTCCGCAGACCTGCCCTTTGTGAAAAGAATTAGCGCAAGTCAAAACCAGCTTACCGTCAATCAATTCACCCTTACATTTGTTCAGACCGGAAATGGAACAACTACCGCTGTCGCCTGCATATTGCAGAAAGCCCTGAAAATCGCGCGGGCCGCTGACAGTTGCCGGAAATGACGGCTTGACCGGAGCAGGTTCGGGAACACGCTCCAGCGGCGGCATTGATTCCGCTGCCGGGTTCTCCGATTCAGGAACAGGGGGATTTAAGTCACTGCCGGTCTGCGACCCCGCCGCGTCAGGAAGGGAGGAATCATCAGCTCCCATATCATTGGTGGAACGGTTACCTGCGGGAGAACCGGACTCGGTACGGCCCATGGGACGACCGTTTGCGCCCATGCTCTGCGGAGCCATTCCCTGATTTTGCGGAGGAACCTGCTGCTGTGCCGGAGGCTGCTGCATTCCCTGCTGTCCCCCCTGCCACGGCGGAGTCTGACCGCCCGGTTGTCCGCCTGCGGGCTGTCCCATAGGCTGCTGACTTGGCGGCGCACTCTGCGGTGGTGCCTGATTTGCGGGAGCCGCAGGAGCTGCCTGCGGCGGTTGTTGCGGTGCGGGTGCGGCTGAAGCCAATGCCCCGGCCCGCTCCATGGAAATAAGATCGGTCAGGCTGGCCATATTCAGCAGCAAAAGTTCAAGGGCCATGGCCGGCTCAAGACTGGTCATGACCTTGCGCTGCCCGTCCACGGTCATCTGCCAGCAGGCATGGATAAAGGAACGGTCGAAAGTCTGGGCCCATTTCATGAACTCAGCAGCTTCCTCGGAAGAAAGGCCGAGCAGCGGTATTGCCCGCTCACCGGACTGATTGAGCAAGAACATATTCCGCCAGCAGTTGCCCAGTTCACGGATGAAAAATCCAAGATCAAGTCCGCGTCCGAGAACCTGCTGCACGATATCACCCACGGAAACCAGATCACGTCCGTGAATGGCCTGCATAAGTGAGAAAAAAACATCACGCCCGGCAAGGCCGAGAATGGAACGCACATCATCTTCAAGAAGCTTTTCACTGCCCAGTGCCAGCACCTGTCCCAGCAGGGACATGGAATCACGCACACTGCCCGCGCCGCGCTTGGCGATGAGGTCGATGGCCCCCTGCTCAAACTCAATCTGTTCCATGTTCAGGATATTGGAAAGATGGGCGATCAGCTCGTCATTGGTCAGCATCTTGAAAGCATAATGCTGACAACGGCTGATGATGGTGGCCGGAAATTTATGAGTTTCCGTGGTCGCCATAATGAAGGTGGCGTGCGGCGGCGGTTCTTCAAGGGTTTTCAGCAGGGCGTTGAAAGCCTGCACGGTAAGCATATGCGCTTCATCGATGATAAAAACCTTGTAACGGAATTCAATAGGCGCGTAGCCGATATCTTCCTTGAGCCTGCGGGCATCATCAACTTTACCGTGCGATGCGGCGTCAATCTCCACCACATCCACACCCACGCCTGCGGTGATCTGACGGCAGTTATCACATTCGTTGCAGGGTTCAGCAGTGGGTGCGTTTTTGCAGTTGAGTGCCTTGGCGAAAATTCTGGCAATGGTGGTCTTGCCTACCCCGCGTGTTCCACTGAAAAGATATGCGGGAGCTATTTTATCCTGTTCAGCAGCACGGGATAAAATTGTTTTGACTGCGTTCTGTCCGGCGACTTCAGCAAAAGTCTGCGGACGGTATTTTGCTGTCAGATTTGATGTACTCATATATGAAAATGCCTTCGGCGACCCTGCCGGGGGCCTTAAACCCTTTTCCAAAGGGTTTAAGAATCCCAAAACGTTTTAATTAGCTTCGCGTCTGTTAACTAAAGAAAGTAAACTAACCGAGGAATCTGTTACAGATTCCCCGGTTTTAAAAGATATTAAATCTCGTAGTAATCCAGCCAGTTTTTGTACTCATCGTTACCGCCTTTAACAGCGTTGAAGTACTCTTTCTGGAGGATGGTACCGATGGGACCGCGCTTGCCTTCGCCGATGGTGCGGTTATCCACTTCGCAGATGGGGGTAACTTCAGCAGCGGTGCCGCAGAAGAAAGCTTCATCAGCAATGTAGAGTTCGTCACGGGTGAAAAGCTGCTCTACCACTTCGTAGCCGAGATCACGGGCAACCTTCATCAGGCTGGCACGGGTGATGCCGGGCAGTACGGAAGTAAGCGGGGTGGTCTTGATGACGTTATCTTTAACAATAAAGATATTCTCACCGGTAGCTTCGGATACGTAACCTGCGGTATCGAGCATGAGAGCTTCGTCGTAACCGTCCTGCACAGCCTCAACCTTGGCGAGGATGGAGTTAACGTAGTTACCGCAAGCCTTGGACTTGGTCATCATTACGTTAACGTGGTGGCGGTTGAAGGAAGAAGTCTTAACGCGGATACCCTTTTCAAGAGCTTCTTCACCGAGGTATGCGCCCCAAGGCCATGTTGCGATGCACACACGGATGGGGTTTTTACCGGGATGAACGCCCATGGCACCGTCACCGATGAACACCAGCGGACGGATGTAACCTTCTTTCAGGCCGTTGACCTTGAGGGTTTCGAGAATCGCATCGTGAATTTCTTCAACAGTGAAAGGAATGGTCATTCCGAGAATTTTCGCGGAATCGAAAAGACGAACCACGTGCTCACGCAGCCTGAAAACAGCGGATTTACCGTCTACAGTGGCGTACGCGCGGATGCCTTCGAATACCCCGGCACCGTAGTGCAGGGTGTGGGTCAGCACATGAACCTGTGCATCGTCCCAGTTAACCAATTCACCGTCAAACCAGATTTTTTCTGCTTTTTGAACCATTATGTCCCCCTAATTTTCTTCTATAAATATAGTCAGCGCAGGCCGTATGGAAGCCCCGCTTGATATCAACGCTGAACAACAGAATGAATGAAGCTAAAAAAAAGAGGGTCTAAGGTCAAGAAGGAACGGGAAGATCAGGCTCAGGAAATAATAAAAAAGAAACAGAAGAACATAAGCGGACGGAAACCGGATCAGCCCCCGCCCGTATATTCAAATCATCACTGGTTGATTCTAAACGCTGACCACTGAGTTTTCCGAGTCTCCGTAGGGAGTCATCTCAGTGCGGTCCGGATCGGTATCGTTGAACCAGATATTACCACCCGCCAGATAACGGAACTGGTAATCACGACCGGTTTCAAGATCCACGGTCACGGTATATTTACCGCTTTTCAACTTTTTCATGGGAGTGGAATCCTCACTCCATTCGTTAAAATCACCGACCAGATAAATAGCTTCGCCATTTTCAACCTGATCCTTTTCCACTTCAAACTTAACCTTGCACACAGGTTTGCTTTTCAGAAATTTCTTGGAAAGAGCCACCGGGTCCTCCTGATGGGTTTAAAATTTCAAAAGACGACAGTGATAAAAAATTTTCTGTTAATAATTAATCGTTATTTTTTTTTAATGTCAACATAAGCTGAAAAAATACATGCAAACGTCACCTGCCCATTATTCAAGGAAAAATGTTTTTCACCCTGTGATAACATGCATAAAAATATTAATTTTCGAATTAAATTCTGATTTTTCTAAATTCTCAAACTTTTATTCTTAATAAACACGGCCAATCGCACAAAAGTTTTGACAGCGACCCGCGCCATGGTTACATATGTCCTTTAAGTTTATATTTTTATTTAGGAGTAACGACCATGGACAAGTTTCCAAGAGTTCACCGGCTGCCCCCCTACGTGTTTGCCAAGGTGAACGAATTGAAAATGCAGATGCGCCACGACGGTGAGGATATCATCGATCTCGGCATGGGGAACCCGGACCTCCCCACCCCTCAGCACATTGTAGACAAGCTGGTGGAAGCGGCAAACAAGCCCGCCAACCACCGCTACAGCGCGTCAAGGGGAATCAAAGGTCTGCGCAGAGAAATGGCGCTTTGGTATAAGAGAAGATATGGCGTTGAACTGGATTATGATCAGGAAGTGGTCGTTACCATGGGCGCCAAAGAGGGGCTGGCGCACCTGGCGTTGGTTATGCTTTCACCCGGTGATGTTGTTTTCGCACCGGACCCGTCTTATCCCATCCACCCGTATGCAAGTATTATTGCCGGAGCGGATGTTCGCCGTATTCCCATCGGCGCGGACAGGGATTTCTTCGAAGATCTCGAACTGGCGATGCGCCAGACATGGCCCAAACCGAAACTTCTGATCATCAACTACCCGCACAACCCCACCGGGGTAACCGCGGATATTCCGTTTTTTGAAAGAATCGTTGATTTCGCCAAAGAAAACGATCTGCTGGTCATCCACGACCTCGCTTATGCCGACTTTACTTTTGACGGCTACGAAGCTCCCAGCTTCCTGCAGGCTCGCGGCGCAAAAGACGTGGGAGTTGAATTCTTCTCCCTGTCCAAAAGCTACTCCATGCCCGGCTGGCGTGTGGGATTCTGCTGCGGTAATCAGGAGATGGTGCAGGCCCTGACCCGCATCAAGAGTTATCTGGACTACGGACTGTTTCAGCCCATCCAGATCGCGGCCTGCCATGCCCTTTCCGGCCCTCAGGACTGCGTTCGCGAAATCATGGACGTATATCAGGACCGCCGCGACGCCCTTTGCGAAGGTTTGCAGCGCATCGGCTGGGATGTAACCCCACCCAAAGCCACCCAGTTTGTCTGGGCACCGATCCCCGAACAATTCAAGGATCTCGGCTCGGTGGAATTCTCCAAGCTGCTGCTGCGCGAATGCAAGGTTGCCGTAGCCCCCGGACTCGGTTTCGGGCACTACGGGGACGACCATGTACGCATGGCCCTTGTTGAAAACAGGCAGAGAATCAATCAGGCCGTGCGCGGCATGAAAGATCTTTTCGCAAAAGGGTAAAAGATAACTATTCAAATTTCTGGCAGGTTGCGGTATAAAGCAGCCTGCCAGTTTTTTTTGAAACATGAGAAATGAATTTGAGAAATGAATTAATGAGGTTTTAATGCAGACTGTTAAGCTTGCCATCGCCGGATTCGGCACTGTCGGAACCGGACTCGCCCGGATTTTGGAAGAAAACGAAGATGTGATCCTCGCCCGTTGCGGCAAAAAATTTGAGCTTGCATCCGTTCTGGTCCGTGACGTGAACAAGAAAAGGGATTTCCTGCCCGGACCCGGAGTAAAATTTACCGCCGACCCTGATGAATTCACATCCAGCCCGGATGTGGACATTGTTGTAGAACTTATGGGCGGCACCACCGTGGCCAGAGAAATCGTTATCAAAGCCCTTGAGGCAGGCAAGCACGTAGTCACCGCCAACAAGCATCTGCTGGCCGAACACGGTATCGAACTTTTCGAAATAGCCGCTAAAAACAAAGTCGGCCTCTATTACGAATCCAGCGTTGCCGGGGGGATTCCCATCATCCAGTCCATCAAGGAATCACTGGCCGGAAACCGCATTAAATCCATAGTCGGCATCCTCAACGGCACTGCCAACTACATTCTTTCCGAAATGTCCACCAGCGGACTGGAGTTCGACACCGCGCTGGAGCAGGCCACCGAACTGGGCTACGCCGAAGCAGATCCCACCTTTGATATCGAAGGCATCGACGCCGCGCACAAGGTTTGTGTGCTGGCCCGCATCGCCTACGGCAAGGACTATCCTCTTGCCGACCTGCCCATCGAAGGCATCACCAAAATCGAAGGACAGGATATCCGCTTTGCCCGCGAATTCGGTTACCGGGTCAAGCTCATCGGTCAGGTGCGCGATGTGGGCGGCAAGCTTGAGGCCGGAGTTTTCCCGGCACTGGTCCGCTACACCATGCTGCTGGCCCGCGTAGGCGGCAACTACAATGCCGTGCGCGTTGAAGGCAACGCAGTAGGTCCCGCATTTTTCCACGGTCAGGGAGCAGGTTCGCTGCCCACCGGAAGCGCAGTGCTGGCCGACATCATGGCCCTTGCCAAGACCGATAAGCCGGACAATACCGGATTCTGCAACGCTCCCATCGAAAAAGCAGACATCCTGCCCCCGGAACTGGCCACCTCGGAATACTATTTCCGCTTCACCGTGCAGGATAAGGCCGGGGTTATGGCCGCGCTTTCCAAGTGTCTTGCAGAGCACAACATTTCCATTGCGCAGGCAGTGCAGAAAGGCAGCCCAGAAGACAAGGAGATCCCGGTGGTCTTCACCACCCACAAGTCCTCCACCAAGGACGTGAATGCGGCCATTGCCGAGATCGACAAAATGCCTTTCATCACCAAACCGACCATGTCTATGAGGATTTTGAAAGGCTAAGATGCCTCCGGCGGCCCTTCGGGGACCCTGCCGGGAGCCGCCTTCAGCGGGGCCAAAGGGACTAAGCCCCTTTGGAATCCCTAATTGTTGTTTTGGATAAATTTTACTTAGATTTTTAACAGGCATAACCATACAAGACGGCGGAAAACTACTAAAACGTTTTGGGATTCTTAAACCCTTTTGGAAAAGGGTTTAAGGCCCCCGGCAGGGTCGCCGAAGGCATTGAATAGGCACACTTAATTATGAAATTACTTTTTTTAATAGCTGACGGAATGGGCGGCTGGCCCATTGAAGAACTCGGAAACAAGACCACCCTTGCTGCCGCAAAGACCCCGAATATGGACGCACTGGCCGGAAAAGGCCTCATCGGTACCTGCCGTACCGTGCCCAAGGGCATGGCTCCCGGTTCCGACGTAGCCAACATGTCCCTGCTGGGCTTCGACCCCGCCAAATACCATACCGGACGTGGGCCCATTGAGGCCGCAGCACAGGGTTTACAGCTTGATCCAGATGATCTGGTCTGGCGCATGAATCTGGTCAATCTTTCCGAACTGACCGAAGACGGCACCATGTACGACTACTCCGCCGGACATATCGGCAGCGATGAGTCCGTGCCGCTGGTGGAAAAGCTGCAGGCCGAACTGGGTAATGATGAATTTACCTTCTACCCCGGCATCCAGTACCGCCATCTTCTGGTCCAGAAGGGCGGCGCCAGGGAAATGGAAGCAGGACTGAATATCCGCCCGCCTCATGACCTGACCGACAAGCCCATTGACGAGGATATCCGCGAATACGCCAAAAGCCAGCGTCTGGACAAACTGGTCCGTGATGCCGCCAAAGTGCTCGAAGGCAACGGCAGCAAAGCCGTATCCATCTGGCCTTGGGGGCAGGGACGCCCGCTGATCCTGCCGCCGTTTGAAGAAAAATTCGGCATGAAGGGCGCGGTTATTTCCGCTGTGGACCTGATCAAAGGTCTCGGCCACGCTTCCGGCATGGAAGTAATCAACGTGGAAGGAGCAACCGGACTGGTGGATACCAACTACGAGGGCAAAGTCGAAGCTACTCTGAAATTCCTCGAGCACGGTGATTTCGTCTACGTACACCTTGAAGGACCGGACGAGTCCGGCCACATGGGCAGCGTTGAAGACAAGATCAAATCCATCGAACGTTTTGATTCCCGCATTGTAGCCCCGCTGCTGGAAAAATATCCGCTGGATAAGGCCAACTACGTGATCACCTGCGACCACTACACTCCCATCGAAACCAGAACCCACGATGAAACCCCGGTTCCCTTCATCATGACCTCTCCCCGCCTGATTCCTTCGGGTGAGACTTCATTCACCGAGGAAACCGCCGACCGCGCCGGAATCATCATCCCGGACGGACACGATTTCATGCAATGGGTATTGAATAAAACCAAATAATCATGACTAGCGAATTCCCAAGCCCGCATTCATGGCTCTCCCACTCCGTTTCCTACGGAGAAACAGACGCCATGGGTGTGGTTTATTACGCAGAATACCTGCACTTTTTTGAGCGGTCCCGTTCGCTTTTCATCCGCGAACGGGGCATGAGCTATGCCGAGGTTGAAGACCGGGGCATCTACCTGCCCGTGCGCGAGGCCAACTGCCGTTACCGCATCCCGGCGCAGTACGATGACCAGCTCAGCATTCAGGTCGGCATCAGCGAATGGAAGCGCGCTTCCATCAAGTTCATCTACGACATCTACAAAGATGACCGTTCAAAACTAATCGCATCAGGATTCACCGAACACGCCTGCGTTAACAAAGACGGACGCCCCGTACGCGTACCTGAATGGCTGCGCGAAATATTCTAATTTGCAATTCCCCTCCGCCCAACCAATCAACACGGCGAAGCCCTACTAAAAGTTTTTGGGATTCTTAAACCCTTTTTACAAAAAGGGTTTAAGGCCCCCGGCAGGGCCGCCGGAGGCTTCATGTACTACGACGTTCATACTCATGCATTCCATCCAAAAATTGCTGATAAAGTCCTTGAACAGCTTCATGACCATTACGGCATAACAGCAAAAGGAACCGGCCATCCGGAAGACCTGCTGGAACGGGCGACAAAAGCCGGACTGGACCGGGTGGTGGTCCATACGGCGGCCACTGCGCCCGATCAGGTCATTCCGGCCAACAACTGGTCCATTGATCTGGCAAAGTCGGATGAAAGATTTATCACTTTCGGGACCATGCACCCGGACTATGACGACCCGGAAAAAGAATTTGCCAAACTGGAAAGACACGGCATCAAGGGCCTGAAATTTCACCCGGACTTTCAAGGATTTTTCATGGATGAACCTAAATTCTACCGTCTGCTGGAAATGGTACAGGGCAGATTTGCGGTTATGTTCCATGTGGGCGACAAACTGCCACCTGAGAAAAACCCGTCATGCCCCATCAAGCTGCGCAAAATTCTGGACAATTTCCCGAAACTGACCTGCATTGCCGCGCACATGGGCGGCTACTGCCACTGGAAATGGGCCTCGGAAGAACTGGCCGGATATGATGTTTACATGGATACTTCCAGTGCCATTCCTTTTATGGATAAACAGGTCCTGCTGGACATCATGAACAAACATCCGAGGGAACGGATCCTTTTCGGCAGCGACTACCCGCTCTTCGACCCCGAAGAATCGCTGAAAGAGTTGCAGCATACGCTGAAGCTGAAAGACAGCGAAATGGAAATTCACATGAGTGCTGCGGACGCATTGTTCGAATAAATATAAAAGCGCGTGAAAAATATTTTTCACGCGCTTTTCTTACTTTAATTAGCCGCGTATTTACCCATGAAATAGACCACTAAATGACTAAACGGCCTAATCAGATTAAAATAAATAGGCCCAGTCCAATGCCTGTAACGGACAATCGTAAAGACATGGTAATTATACAAGCCATTTTCAGCAATTTCAGAAACCACTCCGATATATCCGATAAGATGCTTATCCTCGGCCTCGCCGATCCAAAATCTCTCCGCTTCAAAATCAACTGAATTAAAAAAATCCACCTGCCCGCCGGGATTGAAATCATAATCAGAAACTTCAAGACCGTGATTTACAAACTCATCATGCTTCAGCCTCATTATTCTGGCCAGCACACCTCTGACTTTGTACAGAAATACCAACCAACCCGGCTTGTAACTCATCAAACGGACCAAAAAATCATCCATATCGCGACGACTGTCAAAGACGTGGCTGTATACGTGATCAGCACTGGTGCTGATTTTATGTATCTGGGGAATTGAATTTAAGATTGCCTTTGACTCATTCATGGGTTCATTCTCCCGGCCTCAAGACCTTCGATACGCAACACTTCAAATTCACGGACCATATTCATGTCTTTCCAGAGCAAATCATGCCCTTTGAAAAAGCGGTACATGCTGACCTTGCCGAGAAAATCATCAATCTCAGACTGAGTGGCTTTTCGTCTTTCCCCTGTCCGGCAAACGAGACGGAGCGCAGGTTGCGATGGGAACCGCCCTTTCCACAGAGACTTAATCCAGAATCCCGCACCCGACTCTGCGGCCATCAGGATCATTCGCGGATCGCGTTCAATATTTTCGCGCATTGTTTTCGGGAATTTTTCAAAATAGTATCCCCTGCCCGGTCCGGTAAAGGACACAGAACCTATAGGTGAAATGCGGGGATAACCATCCCTGTCCACTGTGCCGAGCGACACGTACTGCACCCTGCTGAAAAGATTTTCGACCTCATTCCATGAAATATCAGACTGCATGATAACGCTCCTTTATTCTGCAGAAATTCCGTACAACTCCTGCTTCAATAATTTAAGAATATCGCCATGCTCTTTTTCAGATATATTTGCCCCCATCATCCGCACCCCAAGGAACATGGAATAACTGATTTTGCAAAGCAAAGCCGCCCGAGCAGGATCACCACTGACTTCTTCAAAGATGGAACGCAAATACTCAATCCGCATATTATCGACACGCTCAATATACTTGTGCGCAAACGAATCCCGTAAAGCCCACGCCCTGATACTGGTCTCTGTTCCTGAGGGCAGCTTATGTGAATTCTCGACTATCAAATTGAATCGCTCAATTGCGTCAGCCCCTTTGTCCGCAGCTTCAATACTGGATAACGTCCAACCCTCCACCCAATGTTCAAGCATACGCTCAAGATAATCTGCCCGGCTACTGAAGTGATGATAGAAAGAGCCCTTGGTCACTTTTAGATTTCGACATAAGGCGTCAATTGTAAGCTGGTGCACACTTTCCGTTTCCAGCAGTTTCAACCCGGCATCGAGAAGATCATCCGCACAATGCCGCCCTTCATGCCGCTCCTTTTTATTTGCCATTTACCCCCCTCAAATCCATACCATACCGTACGGTATGCTTAAATTATACAATACATAAAACAAAGTCAACACACTCACCAAAAAGAAAGAGCCGTCTGCGGGGCAACCACAGACGGCTCTATCGTACAACTTCAAAAAGTTATGAAATACTTTCTAGTTGTGTGCTTTTTTCTGCTTGGGGTGACATGCGTTGTTTGCGCAAGGAGCAACGGCGAGATCAGTCTTGCCTTCCTTGTTCAGCTTCACATGGCAGCCACGACAGCTGATGTCACTCTTCAGGGTATGGAAAGCCTTGAAGTAGGAGTGAGGTGCAGCTTTCTGTTTCAGGTTGTCATGACAACCGGCAGCAGCACAGCTCTTGATCTGGGATTTGCCGTCCCAGGTGTGGTGACACTTACCACAGTTAACATCCTGATGGTCAAAGTGAGAGAACTTGACCAGTGCGAAACGGGTCTTGTTAAGCACTTCAGGACGCTTGAATTCGAGATTTACGGGAAACCTTACAACCAGCTCTTCGGTAACGATTTCAACATTTTTATCGCCGGAGATGCTTGCAATCTCCTCACTGAGATTGCTGGTCGCGGTAGAGTAAACAATAACAAGAACGGCAAAGACCACAGCCGCTCCAACATACAGAAAATTCGTCTTCATTCTAATCCTCCTCATGAAAGTCGTAACTACCTACTCAAATTCAGGGATTATTTCAATAAAAATACGTAGATGTATATACTCTGCAACGCCTGAAAACAGCGAATTTACGGACTACAGAAAATACATTGAGAAAATTTTCACACAAATTCGTTTTATGTAAAACAACACCCATAAACGCAAAACCAACTATTGCTTCACCGATCAACAGACTTAAGCACCGCTCAACAATTAAAAGTTATATTCACTAGAGCTGAATTTGAGATTTTTTACACCAGAGCATAAACACCAGCAGTCAAATCAACAGCTACTTACGTAGAACAAGAAACAAAAAAAACTTCACATTTTTTCTATAATGACACATTTGCCTCTCCTGTCCTAAATAACGGACATTCACAGACGGGAATTAATACCCCGTTTTATATTCAAAACAATAAAAGGCCCCACTCTGTATACAGAATGGGGCCTACAAAAGTGTAATCTTTAAAGCGGATAAATAAGGTCGAAAGGATTACTCCCGCACACCAGCCATGAGCAGACCGATGCTGTCCACCTTTGCTTTGTCGTTGACTGAAAATTCGTCCATGATCTGGCCGCAATACATAACTGCCACGCGGTCAGCCAGTTGCAGGGCTTCGCCGAGGTCACCGGTTACAAGCAACACTCCGGCCATTTCGCGGGCCTTGAGCAGCCTGTTCCAGACTTCCTCGGTAGCGGAAATATCCAGCCCCTGTGTGGGCTGCTCAGCTACGATAAGATGCGGCTGACGGTAAAGTTCACGGGCCAGCACCATTTTCTGCAGGTTTCCGCCGGAAAGCTGCCATGCAAGGGCACGGATGCGTCCGGGACGCACATCATATTCTTCTACCAGCTCTTCTGCCACTTTGGCGGCTTTATCGTGCTGCAGAATCGGGCCTGCGCTGAACCCCTGACGGGTACTGAGCAACAGGTTGTCCACCAAGTCAAGATTGCGGGCAGTGGCAAGATCAAGACGGTCTTCCGGGATGTAGGACATGGAATTGTTCCAGCTCATCTCCGCAAAAAACTTGCGCCACGGTTTGCCCATGATGAAAATTGTATCCTTAGGAGGCTTGCGCATACCGCATACACCTTCCACAAGCTCCTGCTGACCGTTACCAGCCACACCGACAATGGCGACGACTTCGCCCTTGCGCACATCAAGATTGATATCGCGCAGCCCGATTCCGGTCATGTTCTTTACTTCCAGAACCTTCTCGCCGGGCTCAACCTCTTCCTTATTCACTTCAAGAAGAACTTCCTTACCGACCATGCGGCAGGCCAGATCAGCCTTGGAAGTAATCTTGTCGCGGGGAACTTCACCGTCCACAACACCCCGGCGCAGGATGGCTACTTCGTCTGCAATAGCCATAACTTCTTCAAGCTTATGACTGATGAAAACAACAGATTTACCCTGACGGGTCATGGCCCAGAGGGCTTCGAAAAGACGGAAAGCTTCACGGGGAGTCAGAACCGCTGTGGGTTCATCAAAAATAAGCACCCTGCTTTCACGGTAAAGCAGCTTCAGGATTTCCACCCGCTGCTTCTCGCCCATGGACAGGGTCGAAACCTTGGCGGAAGGGTCGATCTCAAGCTCATAGTCTTCGGCCAGCTTGCGGACCCGCTCTTCCATCTCCTTGGGATTGACGAAAAATCCGCCCTCCTGACCGAGCAACACATTCTGGGCTACGGTCATGGTATCCACCAGCATAAAGTGCTGGTAAACCATGCCCACCCCGGCCTTGATGGCGTCCTTGGAGTTGGAGAAATCCACACGCTGACCGTCTACTTCAATGTAGCCTTCGTCAGGGCGAAAACGCCCGGCAAGCATGGACATGAGCGTACTCTTGCCTGCTCCGTTCTCACCAAGCAGGGCCTTGATACGCCCGGGATAGAGGTCCAGTGAAATATTATTGTTGGCGACAACCTTGCCGAAACGCTTGGTGATCCCTTTCAGCGAAATCAGCGGTGCGCAGCCTTCAAATCCGGTGGCCTTCTGGCACTCGGGACGGGTGAAATCCTGTTGACTCATCGCTAGCACCTACCCTTCAGGCTCGATGTTGATTCCCAGATGCGCGGGAGCGTTACCGCTGCGTCCCCGCACGGCGGAGAAGATCAGCACCAGAATGGTCAGGGCGTACGGCAGCATCAGCAGCAATGAAGACGGAATATGCGTTCCCACGGCCTGCAAACGGAGCTGAAAAGCCATAACCCCACCGAAAAGATAAGCACCGAAAACAGCGCGTCCCGGTCTCCAGAAAGCGAAGATAACCAAGGCCACCGCGATCCAGCCGCGTCCGCCGGAAAGTCCGTTGGCCCAGAGATGGGTATAAGCGAGGGAAAGATACGATCCGCCAAGGCCAATCAGGAATCCGCCGCCCAGCAGCGCGATCCAGCGCAGACGGATAGCCTTCAGCCCCACGGCAGCCGCAGCTGCAGGCTTCTCGCCCACAGCGGTAATTGCCAGACCGAGGCTGGTGCGGTTGATAAAAAGCATGAACAGCACCGGGATAATATAGGAAACATAAACAAGGGCGTCCTGCCTGAAGAAGATGTCCCCAAGGTACGGAATGGCCGAAAGCACCGGAAAGGCGAATTTATCAAAGCCGTCAGTTGCAGTCCCGATATACGGGGTACCGAGGAAGTTGCACAGCCCCACGCCGAGAATAGTCAGTGCCAGACCGGAGACAACCTGATTACCGAGGCAGCTGATACAGACGATGCCGTGCAGCGCGGCCATGAATGTTCCGGCAACACCTCCGGCAATGAAGCCCAGCCACGGATTGCCTGTGGTCAGGGTCACAAAAAAAGCCGCAAAAGCCGCCATGCTCATCATGCCTTCCACGCCGAGGTTGAGCACCCCGCCCTTCTCAGTGAGAATCTCACCAAGGGTCGCGTAGAGGATCGGTGTACCGGACTGCACTGTCGCAGCCAGCAAGGGGACAATAAAACTTTCCAGCATTAGATCACCCGTATCTAATTTTTCTTAACAATCTTATAAGTAACAAACATCTGGCCTGCGAGCACGGACATGAGGATCAGACCTTCCATGATGGAGCCGAAAGACGCCGGAGTCTGCAATTCCAGCTGCATGTTCTCAACGCCTACACGCAGAGCAGCCAGCAGGTAAGCGGAAATGCCGATGTAGAGCGGATGCAGCCGCGCCAGCCACGCCACAACAATGGCGGTATAGCCGTAACCGACCATGATGGAAGGCTGCAACCTGTTGATGGTGGCGGAAGCTTCAATGCACCCGGCCCATCCGGCTAGCGCGCCGGAAATAGCCATAACCAGAATAGTCAGCATTCCGTAAGGCAGCCGTGAATACATGGCGATACGCTCACCCTCGCCCGCAACCTTGATTTCAAAGCCGAGACGGGTGAAACGCATGAATGCCCACATGGCGATACCGGAACCGACACAGACCGCAAAGCCCCAGTGCAGACGGGTATCCCCGATCTGGCCGATAATGGCTGCGGGAGAGAACTCCGGTGTCACCGGAAACCCGAAACTGGCCGGGTCCTTCCATGCGCCGAACACGAGCAGTTCGAGCAGCAGGATGGCGATATAGTTGAGCATCAGGGTGGAGATAATTTCATTAACCTGCAACTTCAACCGCAAAACTGCCGGAATATATGCCCAAAAAGCACCGAAAAGAGCGGCACAGATGAACATAAGCGGCATGAGCACAATACCGGGCAGGTCAGGAAAAGTGATCGCAGCCCAAGTAGCCCCGATTGCGCCCAGCGCAAACTGACCTTCAGCCCCGATGTTCCAGACCTGCATCCTGAAGGCGGTGGCAACACCCAGTGCACAGAGAAAAATGGGAATAGATTTTAAAAGGGCATCTTCCAAAGCCCATGACGCACCAAAAGACCCCTGCCAGAGCACGAGGAGTCCTTGTACAGCAGATTTTCCCTGCAATTCAAGCAGGAGCGCGCTGATCCCGAAAGATAGAACCAGAGCGCCCACGATAATAATCGGGACGCCCCAGTTCCAGGGTTCATCACGCTTTTGTAAGCGATAACCCAACATAAATTATTACTTGGTATTCCCGATTACGCCTTCAACAAACCACATCATACCGAGCATTTCAGGATCGGTCATGGATTTTCCGGCGGGAACCATTTCTTTACCGTTCTGGTCTTTGATGGGACCTACGAAAACAGCGTTGTTACCTTCGATGATCTCTTTCTTGGCGGCCAGAACTTTATCCTGAACATTCTGGGGAACCATGGGACCGAAAGGAGCGATATCAACTACGCCCTGATCCATGCCCCACCACAGAGATTCGTTACCCTGCCAGACACCGTCGCGCAGCTGCTCAACAGCGTTCTTGAAGAGCGGTGCCCAGTTCCAGACAGCGGCGGTCAGATGAGCCTTGGGAGCCATTTTGGACATATCAGAGTTGTAAGCGATGGAGTACTTGCCGCGCTCCTGTGCTGCTTCCTGCGGGCCGGGGGAATCCTGATGCTGGGTGATAACGTCAGCTTTCATGTCCAGCAGGGAGATGGCTGCGTCTTTTTCCAGTGCGGGATCGTACCAGGTTTTGGTCCAGACAACGCGTACGGTTGCTTCGGGGTTAACGGAACGCACACCAAGGGTGAAAGCGTTGATGCCGCGGATAACTTCAGGGATGGGGAAAGCTGCAACGTAGCCGATGACGTTAGACTTGGTCATCATACCGGCAACCATACCGGTCAGGTAACGAGCCTGATACATACGGCCGAAGTAGTTGCTCATGTTCGGGGTGGTTTTAAAACCGGAGCAATGCATGAATGCGGTCTTGGGGAACTTCTTGGAAACTTTAACCATGGGGTCCATGTAACCGAAGCTGGTACCGATAACCATGTCATAGCCTTTACGGGCGAAGTTGAGCACAACGCGCTCAGAGTCCGGGCCTTCAGCAACGGATTCTACATAAGAGGTCTCTACCCAGGGAAGGGCATCGATAGCCTTGCGGCCCTGATCCTGTGCATAGGAGTAACCTTCGTCACCCACGGGGGAAATGTAAACAAAACCGACTTTAACCTTATCCTTCTTGGCACCGGCAAACGCTACAGAAGCCAGCATCACGGACATGGCCGCAACAACAGCCATCAGCAGAACTTTACGCATCATCCACTCCTTGAGAATTGTTTAAAACCCTTATTTTGAAACAAAAAAACAAATACACAACCAGCCCCCGGACTCCCTGCGTCCGGCAGCTGGCAATGCAAATGTCTAAAAACCCTAAACCGTGTTAAGACTTGGTCTTAACTATTATTTTCCTGAGAAACTTTCGCAATGGGCTCGGCGAACTGAGTCGCGCTGTCCCACGGAAAAAGAATCCAGGTATCCTGACTTACTTCAGTGATATAGGTGTCCACCAAAGGACGCCCTTCGGGCTTGGCATAAATGGTGGCAAAATGAGCCTTGGGCACCATTTCGCGGACCAGCCTGGCTGTACCTCCGGTATCGACCAGATCATCCACCAGCAGCCAGCCTTCACCGTCGCCTTTGAAATCTTTAAGCACAGTGGCTTTCTTTTCCTGAACTTTCCAATCATATGTGGAAATGCAGACGGTGTCGATAAGTCTTATATCAAGCTCACGAGCCAGAATTGCGGCAGGAACAAGTCCGCCGCGGGTAATGGCCAGAATGCCTTCAAAAGGACCTTTTTCAAGCAACCGCCAGGATAACGCCCTGCAATCACGGTGCAGCTGTTCCCATGAAATGGGGTACATTTTATTATATCTGTCTGCCTTGGACAATTTATCTTCTCCTTAATTTCCATGCATGCACGCGGTTTTCCCTAGCCCAAGGAATGGACAAGGGCAACATAAAAATAAACGCATTTCCACATTTATGAAAATTCAGGCTGATTTTTCATCCTGAAATACAGCGGCGCAGTTACCGTAAAACAACAGTCCCAAGCGGCAACGTATCTTTGTAGCAGCAGAAAACAGCCTCCGTCTACCCCGCACAATTTCCATTTTTGATTTTACATAAAACCACGCCAAGGTTAAAAGAAAGAGATAGGAAAGAAAAACAGAACCACTCAAAATAAAGGTCAGAATTCATGAAATTTCAAGATGCCGCCCGAATTCGCTACAGAATAACCCTGCCCATTATCTTCCTGCTCTCGCTGGCTGCGCTTTATCTTTTTCACACCCTGCTCATCGAACGTAAAAATTATACGGATACGCAGGAACTTCTCAATGGATTGCAGGTCTCAGCCGGGGAAATTCTGACCAGCCCGGAAGGCATGGGCACAGAGTCTTCCACCCACACTTTCAAAATCATCATCAATCAATTACAGGATTACCCGGAAGATAACCGCTTCACAAAACTGCTGCACAATGAAAACACCGGGTTGTTCTTCGCTGCTGAGAATTTTCTCCGGGCCGCAAAATCCGGCCAACCGGAAGCGATGAAGAAGACCATGCGCAGGCTGGCTTCTTCCGTGGGGATGATTTCTTCGGACATCAAGAAGGTTTCGAACAGCTATCATGTTAATCTTGTAAAATATGAATACGGTTTAATCTTCATGATCTGTATTCTCGCGATACTTCATTACTATTTGGTGGACGCCCCCATGCGCGAAGAGCTGACCCGCTGCGCCCGCGAAAAAGAAGTCAGCAAATCGACCATCAAAAAACTGGCCGAGCGGGACTCCCTGACCAACCTGCCCGGCAGGATGAAATTTTACGAGGAATCGGAAAGGGCAGTATCCACTGCCACGAGATACAACTCCGACCTCGCGCTCATTAAGATGGACATCCATGACTTCAAAACCATCAACCAGAAACACGGCCAGAAAACCGGAGACAAAATTCTGGCCGGATTCGCCCGTGTTGTACGCAAGAACCTGCGCCGCCCGGACAGTTTCTTCCGGGTCGGCGGCGACAAGTTCATCATCCTCGCCCCGCACACAACTGCCACCAATGCCAAGAACCTTACCGAAAAAATCAATAAGCTGATCACACAAACCAAAAGCCTCAAGGCTGTTCCTTTCCTGATAAACACCGGAATCGCCATGTGCGAAAAAGAGGAAAATTCCGAAAGCCTGCTGAAGAAAGTCGATCTGGCCCTGAAAGAATCAAAAAAATTCGGAGCCGGAACCGTGTATACCCATCCTGAATCCGCAAAACCCGCTGAGTAACCAATGAAAACAATACGAACCATCCATGCAGTTGTATTTACTCTCGCTCTTTTTCTGGGTGCTACAGCCTGCTCAACCCATACCGCAAAAGAAATCACACCGAACACCGCGCGCAAAGCCGGACAAATCCCCCTGCGCGATTTTTTTAAGAACCCTGCGGCTGAAGGATTTTCCATCTCTCCCGATGGGAATAAAATTGCATGGCTGGCACCATGGAAAGAGCGGCTTAATATTTTTGTCAAAGACCTTGCCAGCGGTAAAACCACCAGAGTGACCAGTGCCGCCAAACGTGACATTTACGGCTACTTCTGGGTCGGTAACGAACGAGTTGTCTTCGGGCAGGATAGCGGTGGCGATGAGAATGTGCATACCTTTTCCGCAGCTACCGACGGCAGCGGGGAAACCGACCTGACTCCGTTTAAAAACACCCGCACCAACCTGCTGGACGATCTTGAAAATGATGACGAGCACATCCTGATCACCATGAACCGGGATGATCCCAGAGTGTTTGATGTGTACAAACTGAATGTGGTCAGCGGTAAGCTTGAGCTTGAAGCCCGCAATCCCGGAGATATCGACGGCTGGATGACCGACCATAACGGCACCGTGCGCATTGCCCTTGCCAAGCGCAAGGGACAGAACACCATCCTCTACCGGGAAAATGCTGAAGCCCTGTTCCGTCCGGTCATGACCCTTGATTTCCGCACTGCATTCGAGCCCCTGCTCTTTGATTTTGAAAACAAGAAATTCTACGTCAGCACCAATATGGACCGCGACAAGCAAGCCATCTACCTTTTCAACCCGGAAACCCAAAAACTGGAACAGCTTGTTTTCGAACACCCTGATGTTGATGTGGAACAGCTTCTTTATTCCAAGAAACGCAAACTCATCACCGGGGCCGGATTCTACACCGACAAACACCATTACGTTTTTTTTGATGATACCCGCGAAGAAGTTCAGACCGAACTCGAAAAGATGCTCCCCGGCTATGAAGTAGTCCTGACTTCAACCGACAAGAATGAAAGCAGATGCATCGTGCGCACATACTCAGACCGCAGCCTCGGTGCCGGGTACATATACGATATTGACAGCAAGAAACTGCAGAAAATAACTGAGGTCAGCCCGTGGCTTGATGAATCTGAAATGGCCGCAATGAAACCTGTTTCCTTTATCTCCCGCGACGGTTTGACCATTCACGGCTACCTGACCCTGCCCAAAAACAAAAAGCCGGGCAATCTGCCTGTGCTCATTAATCCCCACGGCGGACCATGGGCGCGCGACCATTGGGGATTCAATCCCGAAGTGCAGTTTCTGGCCAACCGGGGTATCGCGGTCCTGCAGGTCAACTTCCGGGGTTCCACCGGATACGGACGTGAATTCTGGGAAAAAGGATTCAAGCAGTGGGGACTGAACATGCAGAATGATCTGACCGATGCAGCACACTGGTTGATTGATCTGGGCATTGCCGATCCTGACCGCATAGCCATTTACGGAGCCTCCTACGGCGGCTACGCCACCCTTGCCGGACTGACCTTCACCCCGGACCTTTATGCCTGCGGCATCGATTATGTCGGTCCCTCCAACCTGTTTACCCTGCTGGAAACCCTACCTCCGTACTGGGAAAACGAAAAGCAGGAATTCTACATCAAGGTCGGTGATCCGGTCCGCGACTACAAGCTTCTGCGCAAAGTATCCCCGGTTTTCCATGCGGATAAGATCAAGGCTCCGCTCTTCGTGGCACAGGGTGCCAATGACCCGCGGGTGAAAAAGGCCGAGTCGGACCAGATTGTCAAAGCCCTGCGTGACCGCGGCATTGCTGTAAAATACATGGTCAAAGATAACGAAGGCCACGGATTCCACAATCAGGAAAACCGCTTTGACTTCTACGAAGCCATGGAGCGGTTTCTGGATGAACATCTGCTGCAGTAACACACCGAAACATTTATAAAATACACAGCGAAGCTTAATAAAAGGTTTTGGGATTCTTGCACTAGCCCTTAGGTGAGCGGCTTCCGCGAGTCTTAGGGATAGCGACAGTGGAACAAACCCTTTTGCAAAAGGGTTTAAGGCCCCCGGCAGGGCCGCCGGAGGCATCTCTTAACGCCTGAGCAACGAAATCCCGGAAATCTTATTAAAAGTGCGTACTGCAAAAGTGTCGGTCATACCCGAAACATAGTCCACTATCTTCTGGGTATTTTTATATACTTCCTGCGGATTCCTGAAGTCATCACCCTCAATTTTAGGGGCGTAGAGTTCCGGCAACAACTTCATGGATTTCTTGCACTTTGCTCCCAACTTACCCTTGGTATGCAGCTCAACCACAATGCTTCCCAGAAAATCAAGAATCTTCCAGAGAACTTCATATGCAGCGGCCTCGGTCTCAATGACTTCGGTAGAATTGTAGACTTTTTCGATAGCAATTTCCTTGAGCCTGCTGAATTCCCGGGCCTTGCCGATACCCTCGGTCAGGCTGGAATTAAATTTTCCGTCAAGGATTTTATCTTCGTGGTCAAAAAAGACATCACAGGAACTGGTTACCAGCGCGTTAATGGTACAGGCGCGCAGGTATTCCACCTGCTCCTTGGTTCCCGGTATACGATCCACGCGGGCAATAATATCCTGCTTGTTGTCCAGAATATCCAGAAAAATACTGCGCAACTCTTCAAAAGAGATCAGGTTCAGACGGTGACCGTCTTCAATATCGATAACGTGGTAGCAGATATCATCAGCCGCCTCCACCAGATAGGCAAAAGGATGACGGGCCCACTTTTTATCTTCCAGTTGAGTCAGCCCCAGATATCCGGCCACTTCAGCATAAATTTCAGCTTCGCTGTCAAAGATTCCGAACTTCTTTTTCTTTTTGATATGCCCGGAAACATAAGGATACTTGGTAAAAGCAGCCAGCGTCGCACATGTAAGCTGCATCCCGCCCCTGCTGTACGGACGCTGCAGGGCCAGAATATTTCGCAAGCCCTGTGCGTTGCCTTCAAACCAGATAAAATCGTTGCGCCGGCTCTCATCAACCATGGAACAGAGCTTCATGCCGATTTCAGAAGTCTGGAACCAATCCCGGATTACATCCTCCCCGGAATGCCCGAAAGGCGGATTACCGATATCATGGGCCAGACAGGCCGTGGCGACCACGGTTCCCGGTTCCGAAGAAATAATATCAAGATCGTCGTACTTGGCGACCAGCCTGCTTCCGACCATATTTCCTAAGGAACGCCCAACAGACGAAGTCTCAAGGCTGTGGGTCAGCCGGGTACGCACGTAATCGCTTTTAGAAAGCGGAAAGACCTGCGTTTTATCCTGCAATCTCCTGAAAGCTGAAGAGAAAATTATGCGGTCAAAATCGCGCTGAAATTCACTGCGGTCATGATCAATATAATCTGATTTTTCTTTACCTATTCTCTGCTTGCTGAGTAATTTTTTCCACTGCATGTATTATATTTTCCTTTTCTATCACCTGAGAATCCATATATTTCTTCATAATATGGTGCAGAGTCCCATCCTTGCGCATGGACTCCAGTGCGACATTAAAACGGTCACGCAAATGACCCAGCTTCCTCTTTTTGGAGAAAGCAGCATATACATTATTAAAACTCACAGGAGGATAAAGCCTGCGCACCTGACCAGTTAGCCCCATAGTACGAATCGTATGAATTGTCGAAGCAGTATCACCAATCAAAATATCAAAACGCCCTTTAAAAAGCTTGGCTACATTCATATCCGGGGAAACCGCTTTTTCAACCCGATCTGCAGAAACTTTGGTTTTTAGGAAGTTCTCAACTTCCTTTCCATAGCTGTAATCACTTACAACCCCGAATCTTAATTTACCCATATTAGACAGATCGCCATCAAAAACTATATCCGAATCCTGACGAACAAAGAATGAAATTGTCTCGCCGCGTATGGGGGTGCTGAAATACATTTTCTGTTCTCTAGCCGGGACCTTCAATATCCCGATAAGGCCGTCGGCATGCCCATTCATCCCCATGTATAATGCACGTTTCCATGGAACAAGCGTCATATCAAGCTTCTCATTCATGCGACGAAAACATTCCTGCATAATATCAATGTCCCACCCCTTAAGTGTTCCATTCTGACAACATGCATAGGGTGCATATTCCAAAGAGACAAAAGAATAACCATCTGCCCGCGCGGCAATTGATGAGCACCAAAATGCGGCACAGATAATCCAGAAAACAAGGAATGTTTTAATGGACTTACTCATTTATCACTCCACATACTTCTGCATAATCCGCTCCCATGTTCCATCCTCGCGGATAGACCTGAGTGCCGCATTGAAATGCTCACGAAAAGAAACAAGCTTACGTTTTTTGGAGAACGTAATATAAATATTATTCTCGGCAACCGGAGGCTCAAGACTGCGGACCTGTCCAGCCAGGTCCGCTTTACTGACGGTATGCAATGTTGAAAAATGGTCACCGACCAAAAGATCGAAACGTCCCTTAATGAGCTTGGCAAGGTTCATTTCCGTATCAACAACCCGCTCTACACGCCCGCTCTCTGAAGCTTTTGCCAGAAATTCATCAATCCGCGGACCATAACTGAAATCACGAATTACCCCAAAAGAATGCCCCTGCAGGTTTTCCAGGTTTCCATCAAACTGCAATTTTGAATCATTACGCACAAACAGAGAAATCTGCTCCACACGCACCGGATCACTGTAATATAATTTTTCCTGACGTTCAGGAGTCTTGACTGCTCCGAAAATTCCATCAACCTGTCCGAGCATGGCCATCTGCAAAGCCCGTTTCCATGGCACCAGCAGAATTTTTACATCAACATCCATACGCCGGAAACATTCCTGCAGAATTTCAATATCAGATCCTGTAGGAACTCCGTCCTCATATATCGAATACGGCAAATACTCCAAAGAAACAAAAGTATACTCTCTCGCCATCCCTATACTCGAAACAAGCAGAACAGATGAACACAATAACAATATAATTATACTTCGCCTGATAAATTTGCCAAACATACCGGAACAATAACTCAATCAAACAACAGCGGCAACAATTTCATAATTTTTTAATAATCATCTATCCCCGGTACGAAAACAACAGCTTCAAAAGACTACGCACCCGCTCGGAAAACAATTTCTCTCCAAGCAATTTACCGGCCACCTTCTTATTCATCTCAGACAAAGTGGGATAAGGATGAACGGCCCCGGCAAGGGTTGCGAGACCGACTTTACCGTTCACCGCCGCCACCCATTCGGAAAGCAGTTCCCCGGCATGTACGGCAGCGATCTGACAACCGATAGGCTTGCCCTTTTTGTTCAACAACAGCTTGATACGCCCCCGTGCTTCACCTTCGGCCAAAGCGCGGTCACTGGAAGAAAACTCTTCTATTACGGTCTTGTATTCAATGCCCGCCTGTTGGGCGGCTTTCTCATTCATGCCCACGCTGGCAAGCTCCGGGTCGGTGTAGGTGCACCACGGCAGCCACGTGTAATCCGCCTTGCGCGGCAGATGGAACACAGCATTGGAAACCACAATCCCACCCTCATATCCTGCGGCATGGGTAAAGCGGTACTTTCCGGTCACATCCCCGGCTGCATAAATATTCGGCACCGATGTACGCATACGAGCATCCACCGCGACAGATCCCCGTTCAAGCTTCACACTGATATCTTTCAGCCCCAGCCCGGAAATATTGGAACTACGGCCCATGGCGACCAGCAGTTGTGATCCTTTGACCAGCATGCTTTTCACGCCGGACTCCAGCCGGACCGCAACACCGTCACCGGATCTGTACACTTCATGAATCCTTGAACCGAGAATAAAACGAACCCCGTCCTCGATCATACCGCCCATGACGTAGCGGGCCATGTCCTCGTCTTCACGGCTCAAAATCTGGTTGCTGCGCTGGATGACCGTAACTTCGCTGCCCAGCCGCTGAAATGACTGGGCCATCTCCACGGCAATAGGTCCTCCGCCAAGCACAATCAGTGACTTGGGCAGCTCCTGCAATGAAAAAACATCAACATTGGTCAGATAAGGAGTTTCATCCAGCCCTTTGACGGGCGGTGCGGAAGGCGAGGAACCTGTGGCGATAACCCATGAACGGGCTGAAATTCTATCCCCGTGCAGAGAAACAGAATGTTTATCATTAAACCGGGGGGCACCGAAACGGACCTCGACCCCCAGAGAATTAAACCGCTCCACGGAATCGTGAACCCGAATGATATCGATGACTTCTTTGATACGCGCCGCAACCTGCGCGAAATCCACCGGGGGCAGATCAACTTCGGGCAGACCGAAATCCCCGGCCCGGCCCATGAGCTGACGCACCCGTGCGCTGCGGATGAGGGTCTTGCTGGGCACACAGCCGTAATGCAGGCAATCCCCGCCCAGCTTGTGCTCTTTATCGATGAGCAGCACTTTTACACCCAGTTGCGCAGCCCCGGCCGCAACGGTCAGCCCTGCGGCACCTCCGCCGATCACACCGAGATCATAGTCATAGACACTCATGAGGCCCTCCTTAAATATGCAGCACACCCCGCAAAGCGGCCCCATAAAGCCCGCTTTCCTGATTGTCATTTAAAAAAACCGGAATCTGCTTCAGCAAATCCCCCATAGAGCTTGAATCAAGAAATTCTTCCATGAACACATCCTGCTCAACCACAAAGGGATTCTTGGCTACGATTCCCCCGGCAATATACAACCCTCCGGTAGCGCAAACGCTGATGGCGTAGTTGCGGCAGCAACGGGCGGTAAATCGGGAATACCATTCAAGAGTCCGGCCGCCCTGCTTCATTTTCTCGGCAACCTTACTGGGCTCAAGATCCTCCCCGGTGAGATAGAGATGGAGCATGTTCAGCCCGCGCCCGGTGAGCACTTCATCGCCGCAGCAATAGGAAATATTGCGCTTATCCATGACGAATTTACAAAAATCCAGTTCATCGGCTGTCTGGCAGGGAAATGAGATATGTCCGGCTTCGGAAGGAACAGGCACATAACCAAGCTCCGAAACCGGCACGGGAACCAGCGCGCAATGCCCCAGCCCGGTCCCGGCCCCGATAACCCCCACTGTACCAATGGGCGAAATCTCAGCCTCATGAATAACCCGGCAGCCCTTCACCGCCGGAGTGCGGCAGGCATAAGCCTGCGCTGCGAAATCATTGATCAGCATGGCAGCGCGGAATCCGTATTTTTTGTAGCCGTCCCGGAAATCAACATCCCAATCCACATTGGTAACATTGCAGTAAACACCACCCACCACCGGACCGGCCACCGCAATAACCGTCACATCAAAATCCGAAGGGGCGTAAGGAAATTCGCTCTCGGCAAGCATTTCCATAAGATGGTCGAAACTGCGGGCCTGCACACTGGAAAGCCAGACAGTTTCCTTCATGACCAGACTATGGGCCGGACCGGATTCAAATGCGGCAAACCTGCTGTTTGTGCCCCCGATATCAACTGCTAAAACAAGTCCCATTACTCCAATCCCCTGCTCTTTTTACAATTATCTTTTCCAAACAAACTGACCGGAATTCTAATACATTAAACAAAATAAATAAATGCACAGCACCCGTGTTCACATAAATATAACTTCACGGCACAAGCGGGCGTCAGAATACGGACGCAACAAAACCCGGTACGGACTGCCCCGCATGGGACGCCGCACCGGGCCGTTTTCAGTTATGCCGTGGAGATCTGTCTACGTGCTTAGGAAGCCTTAGCCTTCACTAAAGGGACTTCATGCAGAATCTTGTCCTTGGATTTCTTCTCATCCCTGCGCATCTTGATATACTTGCGGGTAATGTTTCTAAGAGCCTCAGCCTTTTCTTCGCGGTCATCGGCATCAAGGAAAGCACCCAGCTTTCTTTCCAGCTTATAAGGATTCTGTTCCTTTTTGATGGCGATTACGCCGTCGAGAATCATCTTCTGGTTGATAAGCTCATTACGGGTCCGGCAGCCCACGGTTTCAGCCATGGGCGCGAAGATCATGTTGCTGAAGATCACCCCGTAGAGGGTTGAAATAAAGGCCACCGGGATATGTTTAAGGATCATTGCCGGATTGTCGATGCCCATGAGCAGACCTATCAGTCCGATGACTGATCCGGCCACACCGAAAGCAGGGGCAAAACGGGCCATGGACTGAAATACCCGCTCGGATTCACTCCGGCGCATATGGAAAAATGACATTTCAGTTTTCAGGCAATCCTTGATTTCATCTTCTTCAAAATTATCCACCAGCAGCATGAGCGCATTACGCAGGAAAGAACTGGTAGTCTTCTCGCCCGCTTTTTCAAGGGAGAGCATACCGTCCATTTTGGAACGGACACTCAGATCGAGCAGGGTTTCCACGATTTCCTCATGGGTTGCCAGACGGGTGGAGTAACTGTCCTGCACCACCCGGAAGGCTTCACGCAGCTGCTCCACCGGATAGCTGAGCATAACCGCCACAGCAAGACCGGAAAGAACGATGGCAAGGGCCGCCGCGTTCCAGTAGAGGGCAATCCCCCCGCTGAACCAGAAGCTGCCTGCAAAGACTGCGGAAGCAACGATGACACCGATTAAATTCTTCTTATTCATTACAGACCTCCTTACTGGGCACTAACGTCAGTATTAATAACTATAATCTCAACCCTGCGGTTGTTGCCTTCCACCTTGCCCATTTCACCGGGCAGTTCAGGGGCAACGCCGCCGCGTCCGCTGACAATTATGCGGACCGGATCGATTGATTTCTGATTGATCAGATATTCTGCCACCCGCGCGGCACGGCTGGCGGAAAGCCCGAAAACTGTATCCTTGCCCGTTCTGGCAGCATCGCTACCGTCAGTATGGCCGATTATGTGGATGGCATGATTGCTGGTCTTGAGCACCTCGGCCACTTCGGCAAGATATTGACGGGTCTTTGACTCAAAGCTGCTCTTGCCCGGTGCGAAAAAGGCATTCCCACGCATGACTATCTTCAACTCGCCGTCTTCCTCTTTCATGCTCACGGCCCCGTCATCGCTGCGGTAAAGCACGTCTTCAGGGGTCATGACCACCCGTGCGGAACTGGACATGGCCTCGCGATGAAACGAAATCATTTCAATAAGTTCATCAGCAGGATTCACAGCCATCTGCGACTGGGCATTGCCCTCGAAGATAACTTTGATATTTTCTTTGGACTGACTGTAGATAAACAGCACCACAAAAAGGACGAACATAACCATCATCAGGTCGGACCACGGAACCGCCCAGCCGCTCATGCCGGAACTATCCGTATTTCCTGATTTAAAATCCATCAGGTCAAGTTCACATTTCAGATCATCGAATTTCATACCATGCTCCATCGTCAGGTGAGTTCGGGTTAAGCCCGTGGTTCTCTGCTGATTACAAAGCAAGGGTAATGCCAATCGCCGAAACAATGTATATTACGGGGGCTAAGAAAGAATGTTTTTACTTAAGGAAAGGATAAAAAATGAAAAAGTCAAAAAAAGGACATAAACGGAAAGTCCGAAAAACAGCACTGTCAGGCTGGTGAGAAAGTGCCAGATGCTAGGAACAAAAAAAAGTCTGGAACGACACGTATATGCACATACGTGAGTTTCAAACTTTTTTGCAGTGACGACGCAGATGGTGCTTTATGGACGGCCTGACTATAAATCAATGCACAGCCCGTCTTGAGCCATAATGATATTACCCGGCCTGAACTCGGCCAGCTGGGAAAATTCCTTGGTGTCTTCCAGAAATTTCTGAAGCTGAAAATCGTCCAGAACAGGTTCCTGATGGAACAGGCAGAGGGTCTTGACCCCGGCCATACCGGAAAGCTCCACCGCGATGATGTTGTTGGAATGCCCCCAGTCTTCCTTGATGGAATTTGCCTCGGCAAATGAGTACTGGGCATCCATGATCAAAAGGTCCGCGTCTTTAAAAAATTCCACAAACCCTTTATCTGCAAGGGCTGTGGCACTCTTGTGCTCGCAATCAGTGGAGTAGACGGCTGATTTACCATCCTTTTCAAATCGGTACCCGAATGAACCGCCCGGATGATACTGGGCTTTGACCTCGACACTGACTCCGGCAACCTCAAGCTTCTGCCCGGTTTTCAAGCGGGTAAAGTCAAACTCGGCCCCAAGATTATCAAAATGGACCGGGAAACAGGGTTCGCTCTGCTGATTACGCAGAACTTTTTCTATGCCGGGATGACCGCCGTAAAATGAAATCTTATTTCCGGGAATGTAAGCCGGAACAAAAAACGGAAAACCCTGAATGTGATCCCAGTGCAGGTGGGACATGAAGATATGGAAATGGGCCCCCGGAGCACCGTGCCGATCGGCCATGATTTTGTTTCCGAGATCACGCAACCCGGTCCCGCAATCGCAGATTATGTAGTCATCGCCCTGCCCTTCCACCTGAATGCAGGGAGTGTTCGTCCCGTAGGAACCGCGAACAGGAAAAGGAAGTTCATTGTCTATGAACGCATCAAGATCAGTAGTTGAATCGATACCCTTTTCAACAGCTATCTCAAGTGCGGCCTTGACTTTGGCTCTGGCCCTTTCGGCATTAAATGTGGCAGACAGGGACCCGCGCGCGCCCCAGATGCATACCTTCATTGATTACTCCTGTTCTGTATTTTATGAATTATTACATTCAGAAGTGGAAAAGGGCAACCAAAGCCTACAAAAAATAACATCACAGCTTCAATCAGCATTCACATTTGACCAATTGCAAACTATCAAACACAATTAACGAAATTTATTTAACGGCCCCCAAAACGACAACACAAAGAGAATCATCATGAGTATATACAGCACCGTAAAACCGCTGATACTGGGCTCAGGCTCCCCGCGCCGCAAGGACCTGCTTCACTCCGCCGGACTGACATTTGAAATCAAACCCGCCACATGCGAGGAACCCGCCCCGCTCCCCGGTCAGGGACCGGAAGATTACGCCATTAAAATGGCGGAACTGAAAGCCGAAAACGTTGCCGCAGCAAATCCCGGTTCATACGTTCTCGGCTCGGACACCATCGTGGTCCGTGACCGGGACATCCTCGGCAAGCCCGCTGACCGCGAAGAAGCCTACCGGATGGTCAAATCCCTGTGCGGGCGCAAGCACAAGGTTATCAGCGGCTGTGCCCTGATTTCACCTGAAGGGGAAAAAACAAGCTACGCCGTATCAACTGAAGTAGAATTCATAGATTTCAACGAAGCATCAGTACGGGCCTACGCCGCAACCGGAGAGCCGGATGACAAGGCCGGAGCCTACGCCATTCAGGGACAGGGAGCCTTTCTGGTCAAAGGGATCAGTGGTTCATATACCAACGTAGTCGGATTGCCCCTTGCGCGGGTGATTGAGACACTGGTTCAGTGGGGTGTGGTGGTTCCGGGGGAGGGATAGAAACCGAAATCAACTACCATTATGCTAATGGGGAGGGAGAATCAAGGGTCCTCCGGCCTAGCCGGAGGATCTGTATAATGGCTTAGTAAGCTTCGCTGTTGTTAACTTCTAAAACCGCCATTAACACCAAAATTTGCCTAACTCATCGGCGTGTTCGGCCATACATTCTGCGACAGCTTTCGGAACTAATTTCAAAATATCTGTGCCCTTTTTCCATTCTTCGCGTACAAGAGTGGAACTGATCACAAAATCAAAATCTCCGATTATGTAAATTGAGTATCCATCAGGAACTGTCCAGACATTCTGCCCGGTCTTTTTAATAGCGGGGAAGATGCGCTGCAGTTCCTGCGCCATTTCACCATGGTCGGCTTCTTCGCGGCTGACGGCCACCACATTGCCCAGCTTGGGGATATCCTGCCAGTCTTTCCATGTGGTGAAGTTTTCAAAGGAGTCCTGCCCCATGATGAAAAAAAGTTCATCTCCGGGATAGCTGCGGGCGGCCTCGCGCAGGGTATCTACAGTATATGTCGGTCCTTCGACAGAAATATCAATATCGCTGACTTCCAAACCTTCGCAGCCCTGCACAGCCTTTTCGACCAGCTCATAACGCAACGCAGCAGGCAGCATTTCGCCCTGTTCTTTATGATACGGATGCCCGGCAGGCAACAGCAAGACCTGATCAAGCTGCAAACGCTTCATCACTTCTTGTGCCACATCAATGTGCGTGGAGTGAATTGGATTAAAACTACCGCCGAAAAGACCTGTTTTCATAAACTATTGCCTTCGGCGACACCCTGTTATCACTCATCCGTAAGACTCGAAGCAAAGCTTCTCGCCTAACGGCTGCGAGTCCTGCCGGGGGCCTTAAACCCTTTTCCAAAAGGGTTTAAGAATCCCAAAACGTTTTAATAAGGCTTCGCCGTTTTTATCCGAAGAACGTCTTAGCAAGCTGTTTTGCGAAGCATAACTAAAACGTCTTTGAAAGAGAGGGGATGGGGCATCAAATTAATTTCTTACATCCCAATTACCGAGCAGCACGAACTTAGTAGAAGTAAGCTCAGTAGCCCCCATGGGACCGTAGGAATGCAGCTTGGAGGTGGAAATCCCGATCTCCGCGCCGAGTCCGAGCTGTCCGCCGTCGTTGAAACGGGTGGAAGCGTTAACCCCGACCATGGAAGCATCCACTTCGCGGACAAAACGCATGGCCCGGTCGTGATCTTTGGTCAGGATGACTTCACTATGGTTGGAGCCGTAGCGGGAAATATGATCCTGTGCTTCATCCTGAGTAGAAACCACTTTTACACATAAGATCAGGTCAAGATATTCCATACCCCAATCGTCGAAGTCAGCGGCGATGGCTTTAGCTCCCAGAAGCGGCATGGCCCGGGGGCAGCCTTTCATGGTCACACCCACTGCACCGAGCAGTGTTCCGAGGGAAGGTAAAATTTCCTTGGCAATATCCTCGTGTACCAGCAGACACTCAAGAGAGTTGCAGGCCGCAGGCTTCTGGACCTTGGCATTCTTAATGATGTCCATGGCTTCAGGAATATGACAATCCTTATCCACATAAATATGGCAGACACCCTTGTAATGTTTCAGCACGGGCATGGTCGCCTGTGAAACGACAGCACGGATCAGACCTTCACCGCCACGGGGGATGACCACGTCAATGTATTCATCCAGCTTAAGCAGTTCGCTGACAGCTTCGCGGTCGGTAACTTCCACCACCTGCACTGCTTCAGCGGGCAGACCTGCTTTGCCGAGTGCTTTCTGCAGGAGAGAAGCAAGGGCGAGATTGGAATGGATGGCTTCAGAACCGCCACGCAGGATGACCGAGTTCCCGGCCTTAAGGCAGAGCACGGCGGCGTCGACTGTGACGTTGGGGCGGGATTCAAAAATCATCATGATAACGCCCAGCGGGATGCGCATCTTACCGACCATCATGCCGTTGGGGCGACGTTCCATCTTTTCGATTTCACCCACGGGATCAGCCTGTCCGGCAACCTCGTTGCAGCCCTGAATCATATACTCAAGCACAGACGGAGTAATTTCAAGACGCTGCAGGCGGGCCTGATCAAGACCGCGCTGTTTTGCAGCATCGAGGTCTTTTTTATTCTCTGCAAAAATAAATTCTTTTTCCTGCTCCAGCAAAGCAGCCAGTTCGATAATGGCTGCATTCCTTGCTGTGCCGTCAGCACAGGCAATTTTACGGGAGGCTTCCTTAGCCTTTGCAGCAACTGCTTTCATTGCTTCTGAATAGCTCATAAGTTTATCCTCAAAGACATTTATATTGACTGAAATATCATTTTTCTCACCGGTTGGTTCTTTTTGGCTACTAAGGATATTGCAAAAAAGTCAACTACCATTTACCAATGTAAGCGGTCCGAAACGTTTTTTGTTGAAAAATATGTGAAATTATTTTTTCTTTTTTTGTCACCTTTTTCAACCCCTTTCACAATTAGTCAAAAGTTACGGTATGTTAATCCAAGCTTACAATTTTGACCTTTTTGTCAGACTGCTTTATATAGCGCACTTCAACTTTGTATAAAATTTCATGGAGGCTTTCCTTTACAATGGAAGAACAAAACAACACACAGGACATTCTGAATCAGGTTCACGAATCCACCCCCGACACCCTTCATCCTCTTCTTGACTACATTATTAAGAACGGAAAGATGATTGTAGCCGGGGTGGCAGCGATCATTCTCATTGCAGGCGGAATTTCCGGCTTCAAGTACATGAACCAGCAGAAAATGATCAAAGCTCAGAGTGAACTGGGAGTTATACTGATCAAGTACAGCGGCACAAAACAGGCCGACGAACTGGCTGCTTTTGCAAAAGACGCTCCCGCATCCATGATGCCTGCTGTCCAGCTGGCGCAGGCCAAAGCATGGATGGATGCAGGCAGCTATGCTGAAGCTAAAACCGCATGGGCTGCTGTGGGCAAAACCTCCCCTGAGATGGCTCCTGTTGCCGGACTCGGCGAAGCAAAATGCTTGATGCTTGAAAAGAAAGCAGGCGAAGCAGTTACTCTTCTGCAGGGCCTTAAAAACAGTGCCGGCGAAAAGTATGCATCTTCCATCGACAGACTGCTGGCTGAAGCCGCTGAACAGGCCGGAAACATCCAGCTTGCAGTACAGGCATATCAGGGCCTGCTGACCAGCGTACCTCAGGAAGCTTCTTTTTTTGAGTTCAAAATCAAGGAACTCAAGGCTAAACTCTAAAATTTAATACAGGCTGATCATAAGTGTACGACTGCGTGATGTGATGAGACGCAGAACGGGGCTCCGGCATTAACCATAGGGGCCGGATCCCCGCTGAGCCTCGACAGTCGTGCGTTTGTGAACATTCTGTTAACCCCATGACCTAAGGAGCATATTCATGGCTCACCCACTTCTCAAGGATAGTCCGGGCATGAAAAAGCTGCTTCTCGGCAATGAAGCCATTGTCCGAGGCGCGATTGAAGCCGGTATTCAGGTTGTTACCTGTTACCCCGGCACCCCCTCCTCCGAAGTACCGGACACTTTCTTCCGTCTTTCACCTGAAGGCGACTTCACTTTTGAATACTCAGTCAACGAAAAGGTTGCTCTGGAAGTAGGCGGCGGTGCCACTCTGGCAGGCGCAATGACCCTGACCACCATGAAGCACGTCGGCGTAAACGTTGCTGCCGACCCGCTCATGACTCTCGCCTACACCGGCACCCCCGGCGGCATGGTTCTGCTTTCCGCAGACGATCCCGGATGCCACTCCAGCCAGAACGAACAGGACAACCGCTACTACGCACGCCTTGCAGGCATGCCCTGCCTTGAGCCATCCACAGCTCAGGAAGCAAAAGACATGACCCGCGATGCGCTGAACATGTCCCGCGAAATGTCCGCTCCGTTCATCCTGCGCACCACCACCCGTGTTAACCATCTGCGCGGCCCTGTTGAGTACGGCGAAGTGGCCAAACTTGCTCCTGCTGCCGGATTCCAGAAGAACCCCGCACAGTTCGTACCCATCCCGGCTTTCGCCCGCAGGATGCACGTTGAGCTGCTTGAAAAGCTCGAAAAACTGCGCGAAATGGCGGAGACCTCCAAGTACAACAAAATTTCCGGCAATGGAAAAATCGGTATCGTAGCCTCCGGTATCTGTAGAGCATACCTCGCAGACGCACTCGCTGACACCGGTCTTGCCGATAAATTTAAAGTTCTTGAGCTGGGCTTCACTTACCCGCTGCCCACCAAGATGCTCACCGACTTCATCTCCTCCGTGGAAAAAGTCGTTATTCTGGAAGAACTTGAGCCTTTCCTTGAAAATGAGCTCCGCGTTCTGGCCCAGAAAAATTCTATCACAGTGGAAATCATCGGCAAAGACAACGCTCTGCTGCCGCTGAACGATGAATACTCCACCCTGAACATCACCGCCATCATCCGCGAAGTTCTGGGTATGGAAGCAGAAAAGACCCAGAGCTGTCCTGCGGAAGAAGGACTGCCCATGCGTCCGCCGAACCTCTGCGCAGGCTGCACCCACCGTGCCGCATACTACGCAGTGAAAAAGGTTTTCGGCCCTGACGCAGTCTGTTCTTCCGACATCGGCTGCTACACTCTCGGTATTCTGCCTCCGCTGAATGCTGCTGACTTCCTGCTCTGCATGGGCTCCTCCATCTCTGCAGGTTCCGGAGCAGCAAAAGCCGCAGGTCAGACCGTGGTAGGCTTCATCGGTGACTCCACTTTCTTCCATTCCGGTATTACCGGCCTGGTAAACGCTGTCTTCAACCAGCATGATATCCTGCTGGTCATCCTTGACAACTCCACCACCGCCATGACCGGGCATCAGCCTCACCCCGGCGTTGAGACCACCGCACTGGGTTCCAACCCTGCGCAGGTCGACATTGAGTCCATCGTCAAGGGTTGCGGTGTAAGTGAGATCCGTACCGTTAATCCGCTGAACCAGAAAGCACTCACTAAAGACCTCGAAGATCTGAAAGCCATGAACGGCGTGCGTGTCCTTATTGCCAAGGCTCCCTGCCCGCTCTTCGCCCGCAGAACCCTTAAAAAGGCTCCCGGACAGACTGCTTACGTAGCGAATCAGACCGCAGAAGTGCTCAAGGTGATGGAAGAACTGGCCTGTCCCGCATTTGAAAAGACTGCGGAAGGCGTTGAAATCAATGAAATCCTTTGTTCCGGTTGCATGCTCTGCCTGCAGCTGACTAAAGATATTAAAGCCCGGAAAAGGAGCAGCTAATGAGTGACAGGTTGCGTATATTCATGACCGGGGTCGGCGGACAGGGAACCCTGACAGCCACCAACCTCCTTGCACAGGCGGTTCTTGACTGCGGTATCGATGTGACTGCCGGAGAAATTCACGGAATGGCCCAGCGCGGCGGTGTTGTTGAGTCTGCACTGCTCATCGGGCTGGCCTCCCCTAAAATCGGACATGGCGAAGCAGACGTTATCCTCGGCTTTGAGCCGCTGGAAACCCTGCGCGCCCTGCCCTACCTGAAGCCCGGCGGCACAGTGCTTTCCAGCACTGAATATGTTCCGCCCCTTTCCGTATGCACCGGAAAAGCAGAAAACACCCCCCTTGAAACCATCAAGGAAAAGGTTGATGGATGCGCCGGAAAAGCATACTACCTGCCCTGCCAGAGCTTAGGCCTCGAAGCCGGAGCCGTGCAGAGCGGTAACATCGCCCTGCTCGGAGCACTCTGTGCCACAGGATGCATCCCGCTGAAACCGGAACAGCTGGCTGAAACAATAAAATCAGTCATGAAACCGAAAATAGCGGACATCAACCTGAAGGCTCTGGAGCTCGGAGTCAAAGCAGTATCATAAGTAAATAAACGACAGCCGCATGATCTTCATGCGGCTGTCGACTTTACAGAACAGTATACCATATCGGGAGGATACTCCCGAATGCGCCAACTAAATTTTAGGCCGGAACCACGGAGCAAAACTCCGACAAAGCTGAAATCTAAAACAGCCTGGACGGCATGAGTAAAAAAATGAGTAGAAACGGACTGACGGAACGAGTGGACAATATCTATCTTTCAACTTTGAGTGAAATTCTTGATTCTGTAGCTCCCCATCACGATTTGGAACCCAGCCTCAATGCGATTCTTGAAGTTCTGTCCAAAGACCTCCACTTCCCGCGTGCATTCCTGGCCATCATGGACACGGAATCTGAAAAACTGAAACTGTCCATCACCCATAGCCCGGCAAAGGACTACACAGCCACTTACGCACCGGGTAAAGGTGTTGTGGGCAAAGTTTACGAAACAGGCGAGTCTGTCATCATCCCCAGAATGTCGGATGACGGCCAGATGCTGAACAAGGCGTTCAACAGATCAGAGGAAGAGCAGAAAACCCTGTCCTTCATCTGCGTTCCTGTTATCAGGACCGATTCCGACGGCAATCAGGAAGTAATCGGCGCACTGAGCGTGGACTCTCCCATCCTGCCCATGGACGACCTGCAGGAACACCAGCAGTTCCTCGAAGTTGTAGCCGCCCTTATTTCCAATCAGGTCTCCCGTTTGCAGGAAGAAATGTCCCTGCAGGCCCAGATGCTTTCGCAGGGAATGATGCCCGGTGCATCTGATGTACCGCCGCCTGCGGACTTTGTAGCCACTTCCAAGAGCATGAAACAGGTGCTGCGTCAGGCCCGCCAGGTCGGCCCCAGCCGCGCCACAGCACTGCTGCGCGGGGAATCCGGCACCGGTAAGGAACTGCTCGCCGAAGCCATCCACGCCTGCAGTCCCAGACGGGAAAAACCGCTGGTTAAGCTCAACTGCGCGGCCCTGCCCGCCGAACTGGTGGAAAGTGAACTTTTCGGTCACCAGAAAGGCGCCTTCACCGGAGCTTACCAAAACAAACGCGGTCTCTTTGAAATCGCCAATAACGGAACCCTGTTCCTTGATGAAATCGGGGAACTTTCCCTTGATGCGCAGGCCAAGGTTCTGCGCGCCATTCAGGAAAAGGAAATCCAGCGCGTAGGCTCCGAACAGCCCATCGCTGTTGATGTCCGCCTCATCTGCGCGACCCACCAGCCGTTGGAAAAGCTGCTTCAGGAAGGCAAATTCCGCGAAGACCTTTTCTACCGCATCAACGTCTTCCCCATCTTCATTCCGCACCTGCGTGAACGACGCGAGGACATCCTCCCGCTGGCCGAAAAATTCCTCGACATGTTCTCCGAGGAATACGGCAAAGAGATCAAGCGTATCTCCAGCCCGGCTATCGATCTTTTCACCCAGTATCACTGGCCGGGGAACGTGCGTGAGCTGAAAAACTGCATCGAACGTGCGGTACTCATCTGCGAGGAAGAGGTAATCAGAACCTACCACCTGCCCCCGACCCTGCAAACCGCCGAATCCACCGCCACAGACACTTCCCTTTCATTCGGTGAAGCCGTGGCTAAATTCGAGCAGGAACTGCTGGTTGACTCCCTTAAAAAGGCTCGCGGCAACATGCTGCAGGCGGCAAGGGATCTGCGGGTCAGCTACCGTATCGTCAACTACAAGGTCAAAAAGTACAATATTGACGTCAAGAAGTACGCGGGCGCGAAAAAGAAAAAATAGAGTATGCGCCTCTCTGCTCTCTGCGCAGCTTTAGTTCTGCTGATATTGATAATTACGGGGTGTTCCGGTGCGAAACAGGCACCGGAGCAACCCTTTATCGTTCCTTTTGATTCCGAACACATCAGCACCGACAAAACTATCTACGTATCCACAAAGCTCTATCCTGACGGCAGTGACGAACGAAATTTTAAATCCATCATCAATCAGGATTTCTACTTCGATAACAAAAACTGTACCGCCAGTGTACGCATGATCCTGAACCGCAGTGCAGTGGTAGACATGCCCGAAGTCGGCGACTGGTCCACAGTATCAATCGGCAACTGCTTAAGCGACGCACAGGGCATAAACTGCTTCACCGCCCACATTGACTGCCATTTGATTCGCACCACCTTCATTCCCACCGGGAAACGCAGTCTCTCCATAATCAGGGTCCGAAACCGGGCCCGTGAACCGCAGGAACTCTGCGAGCAGTGGGATCCGCACAATCTCAGTCCTGACCAACAGGAAGAAGTGGATAATTTCAACAGGACTTCAGATTCTTTGTTTACGTATAAATAAAAAAACTCCGGCCCTAAGACCGGAGTTTTTTGATATTACTGTGTGCTTGAATCTTAAATGGAATCGTAATCACTATCTTCGTCCGAGACAATTACTGAATTGGCTTTCCAAAGCTCTTCGGGATCACCGAAGTTCTTCTTGGCTTCACGGAATCCCATGTTGAACGCCTTGACGTTGATATCCCTGATCTTTGCGGGGAGCACTTCCTCAAGATTCTTACGCATGGTCCGCTGCTGCGCAAAAGGCAGCAGATAAGTTGCCGCGCCAAGCACGATGGTGTTCATGGCCTGAGGCAATCCCAGTTTGTCCTTAGCCAGCTTAGTGAAAGGCAGGCCGATGAACTGGTTCACCGGGGGCTGCTTGACCAGATCGGTTTCGATCATGAGCAGGCCGCCGGGCTTCAGGTTGCGGTAATACATGTTGCATGCTTCCTGACTGAGCGCGATGAGCAGATCGAGAGATTCAGCCTTGGGATAACTGATCACTTCGGAACTGATTACCAGATCGGAACGGCTGGCACCGCCGCGAGCTTCCGGGCCGTAGCTCTGAGTCTGGGTTACAAAGTAACCGTGGCCGAGAGCAAGGCCGGACCCCATGACCTTACCAAGAGTAAGGATCCCCTGTCCGCCGAGACCGGAAAGACGAATTTCAAATCTGTCCAGAGGTTGATTCTTCATTACGCACCTCCCTGACATTTCGCGGCCATCTGATAGAATTTTTCTTCAAGGCCGGAATCATCTTTCTGCACGAATACGCCGGAAGGAACCTTCTTGGCTTTATCCGCTTCGCTGAGCTTCTCGTAACGATCGATATCAATGACATCTTTCTTGAGCATCTTGTACATATCAACCGGGGTTCTGTACTTGTTCTTACGACCGTACTGGGTATGGCAGGGAGTGAGAATCTCCACCACGCCGAAACCGGGGTTGCTGATGCCGTCCATGATCATCTTATCGAGTTTTTTGACGTGAAATACAGTTCCGCGGGCCACGTAATTGGCCTTGGCCGCACTGCAGAGTTCCACACAATCAAAGCTCTGCTCCATCTGCCCCAGAGGGGTGGTCATTGAGAAGGAGCCTGCCGGAGTGGTCGGTGAGCATTGCCCGCCGGTCATACCGTAAATGTTATTATTCAGGATCAGCGCGGTAACACCGATATTCCTGCGCGCGGCATGGATCAGGTGGTTACCGCCGATAGCCATGGAATCACCGTCACCCATGACCACGATTACATGCATGTTCGGCTTGGCCATCTTAATACCGGTGGCAAAAGTCAGCGCACGGCCATGGGTGGTGTGTACGGTGTTAAAATCAACATATGCCGCAAGCCTGCCGGAGCAACCGATACCGGCCACCACACAGACCTCGTCCTTGGAAAGACCGAGACCGTGGATGGAACGGATCAGGGAACCGAGCACAATGCCGTGCCCGCAACCGGCACAGAAAACATGCGGAAACTTCTTGTTATGCCTTAAGTACTCATGAATGAGCTGTGTACCTTTCATATCAACCATGACTACACCCGTGTTAAGACTTTGAGGATTTCAGCCGGAGTAATGATCTGTCCGTCCACCTTATTGATGGTCCGCACGCTTACCTGACCGTTATTGACCCTTTTCACTTCCCTTGACATCTGGCCCATATTCATTTCCGGAACCACGAGAGTATGGGCTTTGGACATTATTTTCTCCGTAGCCTTTCGTGGATAAGGAAACAGGGTCGAAAGCTTGAGCAGCCCGGCTTTTACGCCGAGATCGCGGGCCTGTTTCACAGCCAGTTCAGCGGAACGGGCCACTGTGCCGTAGGCGATGACCACAACATCCGCGTCCTCTGTATCCACTTCATCAACCAGCTGCACATCGTGCAGGAACTGGTCAATCTTGCGGAAAAGACGCTCGTTGAGTTCCCGGACCTCATCAGGACGCGAGGTTGGGAAACCGTTGGTATCATGGGTCAGCCCGGTGACATGGAAACGGTAACCGGAACCGATGGCCGGCATGGGCGGAACACCGCGCACAGTTTCTTCATAAGGTTTGTACCATTCCGGAGGCATGGTCGGAACAATGCGGTTGAAGACCTCATATTCATCCGGGTTGGGGATGATGATCTTTTCACGGGTATGGGCGGTAATCTCATCAATAAGAAGGATTACCGGAGTGCGGTATTTTTCCGCAAGGTTGAAAGCCTCGATAGTGTTATCAAGACATTCCTGAACATTGGAGGCGGAAAGTACTATGATTGAATGGTCGCCGTGGGTTCCCCAGCGGGCCTGCTGAACATCTCCCTGTGCCGGGGATGTGGGCAGTCCGGTACTGGGTCCGCCGCGCATGACGTTAACGATAACCAGCGGAGTTTCAGTAATACAACCGTACCCGAGATGCTCCTGCATGAGCGAAAATCCGGGACCGGAAGTGGCGGTCATCGCTTTCCTGCCTGCCAGCGATGCACCGATAACAGAACCGAGCCCGGCGATTTCATCTTCCATCTGGATAAATGAACCGTTGGGAATCAGCGGCAATCTCTGAGCCATGATCTCCATAATCTCCGATGAAGGAGTGATGGGATACCCGCCGTAAAAGGTACAGCCCGCCAGAAGCGCACCTTCAACAACAGCCTCATTGCCCAGAGCGAAAATCTCTTTATTTCTCTTTTTTCTAGGTCTGGCCATGGAAGTTCACCTTATCCCTTTTGTTTACCGGAAGCGGCTTTTTTAGCTGCATCGCCGGAAGCGGCAGGCCCGTCGGTTTTGCGGGCGGCCTTTTCAAGGACAGCCCTGCATACCGCAGGAATCTCGTCATCGACCTTGGGACGAACCATAATCGCGAAATCCGGACAGTGCAGTTCGCAGAATCCGCAATTGATGCATTCTTCTTCCCTGACAACGACCGCTTTACCCTGATCGTTCAACTCCATGACCTTTGCCGGACAGAAGGCTGCGCAGATGCCGCATCCCTTACACCAGTCCGGAAAAATCGTAACCGTGCTATTTCCCTTGCGTTTGACACTCATAACCTGATCCAGGTTGAGGGTGACTCTAAAACCCGCTCCTCTAATCCCCTTGAAGCGGGTCAACCTCTCCAACAGCCCCGTAAACTTTTATTTTTACTGGGCCTAAATTCGGCCCTAGCATGGTAATACCGCACATGCAACAGGAATCGGAACTTTTACGACAATATTATAAAATAAGCACAACTTAATTGACATGAATATGCTTTGCACATAGCTTATGAAATGATGGGAATTATATTCCCGACTCCTTTTGATTGATTATCCAATCACATTTTAAATCAAAAAAAAGAGTCGGCAAAATGCCGACCCATACAAAGTCATATCCAAATACATGAAGCAGACTCACCTTTACTGCTGACTACCTACAAACATGTATGCAACAGTCATATCCGCTCCATGGAAATAAATCAGCCTATTAATTCAACTCCACCTCGTGCTTGAAATAAGCCTCCACCTTCGCCCGGCTGATAGGCCTTGAAAACAGGTATCCCTGCCCGAACTCACAGCCCAGATCACGCAACACATCCTGCTGCTCTATCTCTTCCACACCCTCGGCAACAACGTTCAAACCGAGATTGTGGGCAAGGTTGATAATAGCCTTTACAATTTCAAGATTTTCCGATGATTCATGCATCTTGCGTACAAAACTGAGGTCGATCTTGAGCTGATCCAGCGGAAATTCCTGCAGATTACTCATGGAAGAATAGCCGGTACCGAAATCATCGATTGAAACCAGCACGCCGGCGGCTTTCAAACGGTTAAGCATATCCACGGACTGCTTGGCCCGCTCCATAATTGCGGTCTCGGTAATCTCCACCTTGAGGTTGGAAGCGGGAAGATCAAATTCACTCAGCTTGGAGAGGATATTATCCACCAAAGCGGGCTGGGAGAACTGACGCGGTGAAATATTGATGGACATGAGCATATCAGCCGCATTGTCATATGTTGCCTGCCAGCTCTTCATCTGGCGGCAGGCTTCGGTAATGACCCAGCTGCCAAGCTCAAAAATAAGGCCGGACTCTTCCGCCATGGGAATGAATTCTCCGGGCATGACCAGTCCGCGTCGGGGATGATTCCAGCGGATAAGAGCTTCAAACCCCACAACACTCTGAGAACCGAGAGAATAGATGGGCTGGTAGTCCAGAAAAAGCTCATCCCCGGCAAGCATGGCTGCACGAAGATCGCTCTCAAGCTGCATGGCCTGCACCGCCTCCTCAAGCATTCTTTTGTTGAAGACCTTGATCCTGTCTCTGCCGGACTCTTTGGCCTGATGCATGGCCACGTTGGCATTCTGGATAATCTCTTCAGGCTTGTCATACTCGGTGGGACTGAGCAGAACGCCGTAACTGGCGGCAATATTGATCTTATGACCTTCAATGACCGCAGGATGATTCAGGCTGTCCCTGATGCGACGGACAATACGGATACCCTCACGCGGGGAGGCCAGTTCTTCAAGCACTACGATAAATTCATCACCGCCGAAGCGGGAAACAGTATCCAGCTCGCGAATGGTTTTAAGCAACCGTTTGGAAACTTCCACCAGCAGCTTATCACCTATATTATGTCCGAGACTGTCGTTGATGATCTTGAAACGGTCCAAGTCCATAAAAACAACCGCAAAATAATAATTATCCCGGCGACGTGAACGTTCCACCGCCTGCAGAATACGGTCGCAGCAGAGGGTACGGTTGGCGAGCCCGGTTAATGGATCGTGCAGGGCTTCGTACTGCAGCTGTTTTTCCATGAATTTACGTTTGGTAATATCACGCAGGGAAAGCCTCAAACCGAGCGATGTGCCGTCATCAGCAAAAACCTGATGCCCGGTAAGGGATACCCAGCGCAATAGACCGTCACGACGGAAAAGACGCATATCCGTACCGTCCGGTGAAGGGAAATTACCACGCAGGGCTTTCTGCCAGAAATCCCGATCATTCTTGTGCAGTATATGCTCCACCCGGACCGGACCTTCCATGAAATATGCCTTGGGGTACCCGGAAATACGTTCGCATGAAGGACTGACATATTTCACCGCCCCGGTGGGGCCGATCCACATTTCCCAGTCAAAAGTATACTCGGCAATGGTCCGGTACTCCTCCTCGGAGGCCCGCAGAGCCTTTTCCATCATTTTATAGCCGGAGACATCGGTGACGAACGCGAAAGTCAGCTTCACGTTCTCGCTTTCAAACAAATTGGTGGCATTAATAAAAATATCAACTTCACGTCCGTTACTATTCATAAAGCTGAGTTCAAACCTGTGTCCAAGGCTGTCATCAGTGCGAAATCTTTCAGCAGCCAGCTCACCGAGCACGGAACCGATCTCTACCCCGAGCATCTCCTCGCGGTTCAGACCGATCATGGTGCAAAAAGCCGGGTTTACATCCAGCAGAATCATGGATTCATCAATCATGAAGAACCCTTCCGCCGTTGTCTCTACCAACGCTCGGTAACGTTTTTCACTCTTCACCAATGAGTGGGCAGCTTTCTCACGCATGTGGATTTCGCCCTGCAGAACCTTGTTGACTTCTTCAAGCCTGCTTTCACGGCTGGCGATTTCTTCAGTCATACGGTTGAAGCGGGAACCGATCTCCAGCAGCTCAATGTACTGAAACTCGTCAAAACGGTATGAAAAATCACCCATGGCGACTTTATCCATCCCCTTGCGCAGCCGGGCTATGGGGTTGCGGATAAAGTAATCAATCAAAAAGCCGGTAACAATATAAATCACCGCCACGGACGTAAGGAAGGTCAGGCTGGAAACAAAAAGAATCCAATCAAGGTTGCGGCGATAGATACGGCTGGTCAGCTCCATGCGGATGGTGCCGATCTTTTCTTTGGAGATATAGAGGTCACGTTCCCGGACGATGGGATTATCGTCTTCTTCTCCGGGACGCACAAAATTGAACAACACTTCGCCATTCATGTCAGTAATCTTGAGTTTGGAAAACTGTTCGTTCTGGGTATATGCGCTGCAGACATGCTTGAGCGAACCCATATCAAAATTCCAGATGGGAAAGGTAACAGACTTGGCAAGCTGTTCTATGTAGTTGTCAGCCTTGTCCTCAAATTCCTGACGCAGCATTTTTGAACGGCCGAAATACTCATAAGCTGTAACCAGAGCGATGATAATGGCAAGGGCAAAGACAAGACAGGCGGAAAGATCACGGGAAATGGACCTCTCACCCTTTTTAAATATCGAAAAAGATCTTTTTGAAACGGCCTTATTTTCAGACATACCTTACTGCACCAAGAATCCCATTATCACATGAAAAACAAATAGATTGACTTGATATACTGTTTCCACAATTAGCTTTCAAAGTCTATAATTAATAATCTTTCATGGACAAAAATACAAATTCAGCATGGCTGACGAATCAGATTTCACCAGAAAGCTCCCGCTCGGCCAGAACAACTTCAGCTAACGCATTTATCACGCAGGCAGCCAGCGCAGAGCCGCCCTTACGCCCTTCAATAGCAATATAAGGAATAGATCCGCAATGCATGAGCATGGCCTTTGATTCAGCAGCATTCACAAAACCTACCGGCATCCCCACAACCAGTGCCGGAGGTTTCATCCTGCCCTCTTCCACCATATTCACCAGCCGGATCAAAGCAGTAGGTGCATTACCGATAACATGAATTTCGGGCCGCATGGTGTCAGCGGCCAGCTCCATGGCCGCATGAGCCCTTGTGGTCAAATTTTTCTTGGCCGAAGCAATAACATCCGGGTCATTCATCAGGCATCGCACATCACAACCCAGAGGAGTCATCCTGCGCATGGGAATCCCGCAGCGGGCCATCTCAGTATCAGTGGCAATTGTACATCCTGCGCGCAAAGCTTCAAGTCCGGACGCTACAGCATCAGGATGAAAGCGCACCAGATCAATCAGATCGAAATCCGCAGTGGTATGCACCATACGTCTTGCGATCTGCCATTCTATACCTTCGAACCTACGGGGTTCCGGAACTTCCGAATCAATAATTTCAAATGATTTTTTTTCAATATCACCGGGCTTTGCCACGGCCATAAGTTCTACTTTCCCGGACAAAAATTATCTCCTGACTATTTCGAGGGATGACGAAGTACCGAGCCTGCTGGCCCCGGCCTCTAAAAGTTGTTTAGCCTGATCGTATGTTTTGATGCCCCCGCTGGCCTTGACGCCTGCGGCATCACCCACAATTGAACGCATGAGCTTGATGTCTTCAACGCTGGCACATCCGGGAGCAAACCCGGTGCAGGTCTTAACAAAAGACGCTCCAGCTGTCACCGCCAGTTCACAGGCCAGCTTCTTCTGGTCATCATCCAGCAATCCGGTTTCAATGATCGCTTTGACCGGAACTCCCCCGGCACCTTCCACGGTAAGAAAAATATCATGCAGAAAAGCATTGCGGTCTCCGGCCTTCAGTGCGCCAATATTGACCACCATATCAAGTTCCTGCGCACCCTTTTCAACCGCGCGCATGGCTTCCAGCATCTTTACTTCAGGCAGGGTGGAACCGGAAGGAAACCCGACCACCGAACAGACCATGGACTTTTCCCCGGCAAGCAGTTCCGCTGCACGGGCGATATGTGAGGGATGGACACAAACAGACGCAAAATCGTACTCTACAGCCTCACGGCAGAGCTGCTCAATATCCGCAGGCACTGCCGCAACATTCAATAAAGTGTGGTCAATGTACGATGCAAGTTTGTCGATTTTGTCCATGTCCGCCTCCCGGCTGAAATTAAAAAACAAGCCCGGCTCCAGATACGGCTGGCTTCAACCGTTCTGACACGAGTGCATACTTCCCATTAGACAGACATTAAGCGATTATGAAATTGCGGTCAAAATAAAGTTACAAATAGAGAATGAAAAAGCCCCTACAACGGTAAGGGCTTTCTATTATTTAAAACTGTTTCCGTCTTGCCGACAACCACCTTATCCAGACAGAAAACAAAGCTGTCAACAACATGACTGAAAGTATGCAATCAACGTCAGTTCCGATGTTGCACCCGCTTGCTCCTGATGAACTTAAGCCCAATACCTGCGGGTCATCCACAACTCCGGGATCTTCGTTTGCATCGTAAGGGCCTCCGTCCTTAACAGCCGAAACCAGATAGTAAGTCGTATCCGGGCTGAGCTTTTCCACCGGGCTGACAAAAGTCCCCGTTACATCGGTCAGCCACCATTTACCGTCCTGATAATCCTCTAGCGAACTGTATTCGAATTCAATATGCGTTCCATTTTCATAAAGTTTGGAAAGATCCAAATCTCCGGCATTAACTTCCGGCAACCCGCTCACGGCGTAGCGCACACTGACCACGCTATCTTCTTCGGTCTGGATGCTGAATTCAGACTTATCACTATAAACGTTTTCAAACTTGGTCCCATAAACAGAGTTCAGACTTTCCGCGGTCTGAGACTGATGAATTCGCGAAAGCATGGTCGCTGCCGGAGCATTGGGCTGATCCGGGTTCAATCCTATTTCGCCCACAGTGGGAGCCTCCCCGTTCATGCCGCTCATGATCAAGGCATAAGGCTGGGGACCGTGCGCAATGTTGTGGGCGCTAACTTCGGCGGTGTAGGTGCCGCTCTGCGGTTTATTGATCTGAACCGATACTGTATTATTGACCCGGTCATAATCCGTAGCCGGAACTTCTGTCCTGAAATTAGCCGCTATATGCGGTACATTATTTGAGAACTGGTCAGTCCCGCCGATTTTGAAAAAGCCACGAGAATCGTTGCCGCTACTATATGAAATGTACAATGGTTCGGAAAGGCCCTCGATACAGACCAGCAATTCATCTTCCGTAACCGAAACACCCACAGGCAAGGTAATACGACCACGATCTGCATAATTATATTTTTTACAGAAAATTTCCTGCTGCACCGTTCCGCCGGAGACTTTATACACAATTATATTAAAGCCCAACATAAAATCAATTAGCGTATCATCAATAATAACCTCAGGAAGGTTTATTGATACCGAATCCAGAGTAGCCGGATACTTGAGAGGAGTGAAACGGACTCCTGCCAGACTTTGATCATACCTCCCACTGGTATCATTACAGTAATCAATCTTATCAAGCGAACTTAAATTGCGCGCTCCGTCAGGGTATACGTATGTGCCGTCCGGCTTGCGTACCCGCAGGTCGAGATCATTAACCAATCCTCCACCGGAAACCTCGGAACCGGGATAATCAGTCCAGCCGAGAGTAGCTTTGAAAGGCTTTTCGTCCTCTTTCACTTCAAAGGTAAAGTTTTTTTATAGCTGCTGTCAGTCGGAGCGTTGGTTGCAATATCATTATAACTAATCTTGTAGCTTTTATCCGAATTAATGCTTGCCGCGAAATTAACCCTCCCCCAGCCCTGTACATCGCTTGGGGCGGACTTTATCTCCTGCGTGGCCCCTGTTCCGTATTGTCCGGGAACCATTGACACAGTGCCATGAATCAGGCCGGTCTTGAGCAGTGCCGCGCTGGGGTATGCAAAACCCTCCTCCTTCTGGAGGTATTCACGAAAAATCACCGCAGTGCCGGAAACAAGCGGAGTAGCCATGCTGGTACCTCCCATCCAGTAATAATCATCATTGAACGGTCCCCAGCCGTCCTCTGTCGCATAAGAAGAACGTGTGGATAGTATGTTTGTACCCGGAGCGACGACCTCCGGCTTGTAGCGTCCGTCAAGAGTTGGTCCCCTGCTGGAAAAAGCAGCCATGCCTGATGGTTTATTCGACCTGAAGTCGGACTCGATGGGCTCGCCATACCCGCTTCCCCATGAATTGGACCTCCCCTCTTTCGCTCCTGTGCGGAAGGATTCCGAAGCCCCGACAGTTAAACAATTCTTCGCCGTTCCCGGGGAGTCCAGAGAATACTTATCAATAACCCCGTTGACATCTTTATCCACTCCGGCATTACCTGCTGAGAACATTGTCAGGAAATCTTTATGGCCCCACATAAACTGATCGACCTGCCTGGAAGCAGCATCATAATCAGAGCCATAATTAGCCCCCCAGCTATTCTGATGAATACGAGCACCGGCCACATATGCCGGGCTAAACAAGGCATTCAAATCTGCGGGAATTCCGACCATGGGGTAAGGCTTCACTCCTGAAGCTACAGACTGAAAATAAATTTTTGCCTTGGGGGCTACGCCTGCATAGCAGGTATCAGGAAAAAGATTCTTTGCCGGATCAGCACCGGACAGCATTCCGTTGCCGGCTACAGATCCGGCCACATGCGTCCCGTGTCCATCGTAATCTTTTTGTGAAACGCCATCACTCAATTTAATAATCTCAATAACCCTGCTGTTACCCTCGCCATCTGTGAAATCTTTATGAATATTATCTGGGTCACCGCTATCAAGACCGCTGTCGCAAATGGCGACAATCTGCCCCTCCCCCCAGAACTGGCTGTGCGAAGCAGGCCACGTTTTTTCCTGCTCCGAACGGAGTTGCATTATGCCTGTCCCGATATTGTTCAAGAACTTATTCTCGATTTTTCTTTCAATCCATTTAACACCCTTGATATCTTTAAGGCCTTCAATTTTTCTTTGATCAATGCTGATTTCAAACAAAATCTGCCACTCGTTTTCCGAACTGGAAAGAATGGTCCCTCCGGCATCTTCTACAGCCTGCTTTGCTGTGTAAAAATCTTCCCCCGGAAACACGGTAACGACCAGCTCGTACTTATTCTTCTGCTCTTTATATTCTTCAGGAGTGAGGTCATAAACATTCTGGGCAAACTTCAGGTCAGGTGAATATTCACCGACAAAGCGGACATAATCCTTCGCCCTCACGGTGGCGAGATCATCGGAATAAAACTTAACAATAAAAGCGTATTGCGGTATATAATCAAAAAATACTGCTCCTAATTTGCCAAGCTCGTCCTTCCAGATTTTATCAATCGGCCCTGTGAACTGCACAATATAATACTGATATTCTTTCTCAACCTGCTTCTTATCCAGGTTGAGCAGATTCATCTCGGGAGCTGGTGCTCTGCGGGCAGGTGCAACCTTAGCTGACTGGGCGGAATTATCCAGACTCTCCTTAAGCGGATCAAATTGCCTGTTCTGGAAATAAAGCTTTGGCGGGGCTGAATCGGCAGCAGCAACCAGATCGCAATATGAAATGGACAAAACAAACAATGCAACGAGCAAAAAGACCCTTTTCATTCCTTACCCCATTATTAAAAAACAGGTATTTGCAAAGACAATGCTGGTGACCGTGTGTCATTTGTATTTTTGATATCATAGTGAAGGTTTTAACAAAAGCAGAAAAAAGGCCCCGGCTTCATAGAAGTCGGGGCCTGCAAAGTCAAAGCAAATTCGAGCTCTTAACGGTCCCTTGCCTGATACTTGGCCATATGCGCTTCCATGCGGCGGCTGGCCCATGTGAGCACATAGCAGACAATAAAGTAGAGAATCGCGATGGCGATAAAGATTTCTGTAGGCGCGGAGAGGGTTCTGTTGTTGACCTGTGTTGCAGTACGGGTCAGCTCATTTACCCCAATGATGTAAGCCAGCGAGGTATCCTTAGTCAGTGATACAAACTGGTTAACAAAAGAGGGGATCATGTTCCGCAAAGCCTGCGGCAGGATAACGTAACGCATGGCCTGTACATGGGAAAGCCCGGTTCCCCTTGCGGCTTCCATCTGTCCCCTCGGCAGGGCGATAACCCCGGCCTTAACAATTTCACCGATATAAGCACCGGTAAAAACAATGAAGGCAATCAGGGCACAGTGGAATTCCGGCAGAGATCTCCCCAGCACAACCGGCGCCAGAAAATAGAACCAGAAGATGAGCATCAAAAGCGGTACACCGCGTATGACCTCAATATAGACAACAGATATGGACTTAACCACCCTGTTGCGGGAAAGACGCATCAACCCGGCAGCAAGGCCGATCCAGAAAGCACCGAAAATACCGAGCAGTGCCAGAATAATACTGGCAGCCAGACCGCCGATGGGTCCGTCAGGGAAGGCGCCCCAGAGAAAATAATCAAAGTTGTTCCAAACTACATCCCATTGCACGAGACGCCACTCCTAGTATTTAATTTGCAGCAGGAAATGCTTATTATACATATTGATCATGAGCGACACGATCAGCGAGATACACAGGTAGATAACGGTCGCCACGGTAAAAGCCTCGAACCCGTGAAAGGTGTAGGATTCGATCTGGCGGGCCATGTAGGTGAGGTCCATAACCCCGATAGTCATGACCAGTGACGAGTTTTTAATAAGGTTCAGCGACTGTGAAATAAGCGGAGGTATGATGATCCTGAATGCCTGCGGCAAAATGACGTAGCGGTAGGCCTGCAGGAAGGAAAGCCCGGTCGCGCGGGACGCTTCCAACTGGTTCTTGGGGATGGAGTTAATTCCGGCCCTGATTTCCTCGGCCACAAACGCGGCAGTATAAACGGTCAGGGAAATAACCCCGGCCGCAAATTCGAAGTCATGATCATAAAGCCATTCGTTCACCGCATCGGGCAGGATGGAGTATGAGCCGAAATACCAGAAAAATATCTGAATCAGCAAAGGCGTGTTACGAAAGAATTCAACAAACGCAAAGCTGAACCATTCAAAGGGCTTGAATTTGGACATACGCATAACCGCGACAATTGTCCCGAGAAGCATGGTAAATACGATGGATACCGCAGAAATCTGCAGGGTAACCTTGACCCCGTCGATAATCCACTGCCCGTATTGTCCGCTGAGAACCAGATTCCAATCAAACTGATAATTCAAAACATCTATCCGTTGTTTTCGGGAAGGCCGTGCAGGCACGGCCTTCCCGTTATCTTACAGGACTATAACCTAGTGCCACGCCTCAAAATAAATGCATATTTATTTTGAGAAAAACTCTCCAATAATGGTTTGTTCAACGCGACTAAAAAGACAGCCGGCTTAGGGCCATACTTCCATGTTCCAGGTCAGGGGCAGGTAGTACTTGGTGTCAGGACCGAACCATTTGTTGTAGGTCTTTTTGTAGTCGCCGGACTTCCACATTTTAATCAGAGCAACGTTAACTGCGTCGCGGAAGTTGGACTCGTTTTCAGGAAGACCGAGGCCGTAAGGTTCGGGGGAGATGTAGTCGCCTACGATTTCCCATTTTTCGGGGTTGGGGTCGGAATTCTTGAGACCGAGAAGGATGGTGGAGTCGGTGGTAACCGCTTTAACTTTACCCTGTTTCAGAGCAAGCATTGCCTGGGGGTAACCTTCGAAGGAAAGGACCTTACAATCAGGCTGTGCATTCTGGATGTTCTGCTCGGAGGTGGAACCTTTAGCGGTACCGACTTTCTTGCCTTTCAGGTCAGCAGCGGAGTTGATGCCGGAACCTTTTTTAACGAGCAGCTTCTGACCGTCCATGAAGTAGGTGATGGAGAAGTCAATGGTGTCGTCACGGGCAATTTTGTGGGTCATGGTAGCAGCCGCGAGGTCAATGGAACCCTGAACAACCATGGGGATACGGGTAGCGGAAGTTACGGGCTTGAACTCAGCCTTCACACCCAGTTCCTTGGCGATGTATTTGCAGATGTCGATATCCAGACCGACAAGCTTTTTGGTGTCTTCATCAATGTAACCGAAAGGAACAACAGCGTCTTTAACGCCACACATCAGAACACCGCGGGCTTTAACTTCCTGCAGTTTGTCGGCCATTGCAACAGATGCGCAAAGGGCCATCGCCAAAACCATAGCAACAATAATTGAGAGTCTTCTCATCAGGTTCCTCCTGAGAAATTTAAGGTTACCTACCAAAACACCGTCGACACAGGCGACAGTTACAAAATCTCCTTCAAAAACATCTTGGCTCTTTCATGTTTGGGGTTGCTGAAGAACTCCTCCGGAGGAGCCTGTTCAATAACTTCACCGCCATCCATGAAAATTACGCGGTCCGCCACTTCGCGGGCAAAGCCCATTTCGTGGGTCACGCAAAGCATGGTCATGCCCTCGCGGGCAAGGTCCTTCATAACATTAAGAACTTCGTTGATCATTTCCGGGTCCAGCGCGGAAGTGGGTTCGTCAAAAAGCATGGCTTTGGGCTTCATGGCCAGAGCCCTTGCAATGGCGACACGCTGCTGCTGTCCACCGGAAAGTTCTGCGGGATACTTATGAGCCTGATCGTGGATGCCCACTCTTTCAAGAAGGTAAAGTGCTGTTTCCTCGGCTTCAGCCTTGGGGACATTGCGCACTTTAAGCGGGGCGAGAGTTACGTTGTCCAGAACGGTCAGGTGGGGATAAAGGTTGAACTGCTGAAAAACAATGCCGATTTCGGCGCGCAGCTCATTGATATTTACACTCTTGTCAAGAATGTCCTTATCATCAAAAGTAATTGTCCCTTTCTGGTAATCTTCAAGCCTGTTGATACAACGGATGAAAGTACTCTTACCGGAGCCGCTGGGCCCACAGATAACAAGTACTTCACCTTTGTCTACATGGTCATTGATACCTTTTAAAACATGGAAATCCCCGTACCACTTGTGGAGATTCTTAATTTCAATCATCGCCATAATGCTTAACTCCAAACACCCGTACCGTTTATAAGTTCAGAACCGGCCGCAATGGTAAAAAAACGCGTAAATTCGAGATTACGACCGCCATTCTTAAAGCTCGCGTTAAAATCGCCCGGAATTCAGGATTGAGAGACTTTTATAGCCTAAAACAAAGAAAAGTCAAGGAATTAACCCTGTTTTTGCATTTATGTACAATTGAAAAACCAATTTGCCACCCATGCAAAAAACCACATTTTCAACAAGTACTCACCCCGGCCTCAAAACCTCTGCATTCAAGCAAACACAACCCTTTTCAGACTTAGGATGCATATAACACTTTTGGTCGAACATGTGAAATAAATATACAAAAAAGATAAATATTTTTCCGAAAAAAACAACTTGAATTGCTGATTTTATTTTTTTTACGATTTTAAGCGAATTTTCAACGCAAATATCGCTCCTGCACAGAAAAGCTTTACCATTGTTGTAAATCTATTGATTGATCAAACAATCTACACCCTGCCTATCAAGATTTTTAATAAATAATGCACATGACAGATTTCAGGCACAAAAAAAACGGGAGCAGGCATAACACCTGCTCCCGTCGGGTAAACAATATGATTAAAATTAACTATTCGTCGGTGATAAATGCCACCGCACAGGCTCCCGGCCCGCTGTGGATACCAAGCACCGGAGAAGCTTCAACAATAAATTCCGGATCGGCACCAAACTCATCCTTGAGGATCTTCCTGAATCTTTCTGCAGTTTCAGGAGTATCAGCATGGGAGATGGCATATCTGAAGTTACCACGACCGTATGCATTCTCCTTGACCAGCTTGATCAGGGCATCTTCCTGACGCTTAACACCAAAAGATTTGGCAACCACCTTCGGCTGACCTTCTCCGGCAAACTGCAGGATGGGCTTGATGTTCAGAGCCTTGGCAATCATGCCCTGCCCCTTGCTGAGACGACCGCCGCGCACGGCGTAATCAAGACAGTCGATAGTTACGAAAATCTTTACATTCTCAACAGCACGGTCGGCAACCCTGCGGACCTCGGCAGCGGTAGCACCGTTCTTGGCTGCGCGGGCAGCTTCAAGCACAGGCAGTCCGAGAGCAATGGAAAGCTTCTTACTGTCGATTGCGGAAACATTATCAAAAGGGTTGCTCACGGTCAGTGCATTCTGGAAAGTTCCGCTGAGAACCTTACCCACATGAAGTGAGACAACATCTTCGTAATCAGAAGAGACCTTGGCGTAGGCCCGCTTCATATCACCGGGATAAGGCTGCGAAGAAAGCGCGCGCCTGGTACCGGGAAGCATCTTATAGAAATCACCGGAATTAAGGGTTACCCGGTCAATGAATTCCTGTTCATCAAGAGTAAGACGCATGTGAACCATGCGGATGTCATACTTTTCAATAACTTCATCAGGAAGGTCGCAGGTGCTGTCAGTGAGAATACCGACCTTGCGGTCATCAGCCAGCAGGCGTTTATGCTGAATCAGCATGTCGTCCACTTTACGCTTCACAACTTCACCATACCCGCTGACGATGGCTTCCACCGCATCGGGATCGTTGGTGTGAATGTGGATCTTCACCGACCCGGGAGTTCCGGCCACAATCAGGCTGTCGCCCATGTCACTGATGGAATCGCGGATGGCTGCGCGGTCGATATCCTTACCTTTGATAAGAAATTCAGTACAAAAGCGGAAATCAAGGGACTCCACCGCAACCTTGTCCTGCACATTGGCAAAGGATTTGGAGTTGCGGGAATCAGGCAGAAAACTCTTTTCGATCTTTCCGTTCTCCAGCAGGTCCACAATGCCTTCCAGCAGGTAAACAAACCCCTGCGCCCCGGCATCCACAACCCCGGCAGCCTTGAGCACTGCCATCTTCTCTGTGGTGCATTTAACTGAGTTGCGTGCGTAGTCAAGAGAATCGGAAAGCAGATGATGAAAATCGCGGTAGCTTTCACCGTTTGCATGCAGATGTTCGGCCCAGTCACGGATAACACTAAGGATAGTGCCGTCCTTGGGATCGGAAATAGCCTCACAGGAACGCTTGGCAGCCACGGATGCGGCCTTGGCGAAATCTGCGGGAGAAAGCTTGGGCATATCTTTCACACCCTCGGCGAAACCGCACAGGAACTGGGCCAGAATGGCACCGGAGTTGCCTTTGGCTCCGTCAAGTGCGGAATCCGCGATGAGTGCGGTCATTTTTTCGATGGATCGCTCCACGGATTTACCGGTGGAGCTGACGATGCTGCGCATGGTCCCGGCCATATTGGCCCCGGTATCACCGTCGGGAACCGGAAAGACATTGATAGCATCAAGATGCGGGGAATTGGCTATAAGTTTGCTAGCGGCGGCCACAACTCCCCTCCTGAAGCGGACACCGTCAACATAGTCAATTTTCACAGTATTTGCTGTAGTCATATATAAAAAGAGCTAAATATTTTTTTCTTGGTGGCACATTAAACATTGTAACATTCGTCACAAAAACCAATCTTTATTTGCATACAATATATGCAAAGATCAAGTTATTACAAAAATAAATTCACTTGCGTTTATTTGAAACAACCATAAATTAACCACTTGCGACTTTAAAACATAAACAAATTAAGCTACATTATAAATACATTACCAGCAGTAAGGAGATTTAGCCCATGTGCCGCAGTTGCAATTGCCTTTCTCAATACCTTCCAGCCCGTATCATCACCATTCTGATTATCCTTTGTACTTTTCTACCACTAAGTGCATGCAAGGATGACAAACAGGGACTCACCGGCTACCCGCCCGCCCCGGTAACCACAGCCAAAGCCGAACTGAAAAACACCCCTTACTATCTGACCGCAATCGGTACGGTAAAAGCCATCGATTCAATTACTGTGCGCTCAAGGGTGACCGGATATTTAAGCAGAATCTTCATCAAAGACGGGCAGGAGGTAACAGAAGGCCAGCAGCTTTTCACCATGGACCCGTCTCCCTACGAGGCTTCCATCGGGCAGCTCAGGGCGGAACTGGCTTCAGACAAAACCAAGTATGAACAGGCCCGCAAAGATTACAACCGCTATCGCGACCTTGTGGAGCGCAAGGTTGTCAGTGAAGAGAATTTCGAAGAAAAGCGGTTGGACATGAAAACCGCCAGCGATGCCATTGCGGTCACTCAGGCTAAACTGGAAGATGCACGCAATGATCTTAAATACTGCTTCATCCGTTCTCCCATCGACGGCCTTGCCGGATATGTAAATCCCACAGAAGGCAATCTTATCGAGGAAAACAAGGACGAACTGGTAGTCATCAACAAAATCTCCCCCATTGCCGTAAATTTCTATCTGCCCCAGAAGTATCTGGCCGAAGTGCAGAAATATTCAGCCAACAAAACCCTTGAAGTTCTCGCCATCACCGAGGGCCGCGACAAACCCGAAATCGGCGAACTGGTATTCATCGATAACAATGTCGACACCAAAACCGGAACCATCTGGATGCAGGGCCGCTTTGAAAACAGCAACAACGCCCTCTGGCCCGGCAATTACGTGGAAGTCCGGCTCAAGCTTTATGAAGAAGATGTAATCCGCATCCCCATGGAAGCCACCTGCACCGGGCCGGAAGGTAAATTCGTCTGGATCGCCCACAGCAACAATACTGTAGATATGCAACCCGTAAGCGTTGAACGCAGGATGGGCAAACTGGATATTCTCAGCAAAGGTCTGAAGGATAAAGAGGTCATTGTTTCTGACGGACAGCTGCGCCTCTTCCCCGGTGCGGCGATCACCGTTAAAAATTCCGGCAACAACACCTCTGCAGCCCCCAAAGCGTCCAAAGAAAAGAGCGGTGAGTAACCATGAATATCACCGAACTTTTCATCAAACGTCCGGTCATGACCGCGCTGGTGGTCATCGGCATGGTCTTTTTCGGCATTGTCGGCTATTTGCGTCTCCCGGTCAGCTACCTGCCTGCGGTTGAATTCCCGACCCTGCAGGTCACCGCCATCCTGCCCGGAGCCAGCCCCTCAACAATGGCCTCATCAGTGGCAACCCCGCTGGAAAAGGAATTCACTTCCACTCCGGGGTTGCGTTCCATGAGTTCCGTAAACTCACAGGGCCAGACCCTGATCACCCTGCAGTTCGACCTCGACCGCGACATTGACGGCGCGGCCTCGGACACACAGGCGGCCATATCGCGGGCCAGCGGCAACCTGCCCACCGACCTGCCGCAGCAGCCCTACTATGAAAAATTCAACCCCGCCGACGACCCGGTCCTCTACATGGCCATCTGGTCTGAATCCATGCCCCTGTACAAGGTCAACGAGTACACCACCACTTTCCTCACCGACACCATCTCCATGGTCAACGGCGTTTCCAAGGTAGAGGTTTACGGGGAATCCAAACTGGCGGTGCGGGTACGTGTCAATCCGGAGAAACTGGCTGCCCGAGGCATTAATATTGATGACATCCGCGAAGCCATCGCAGCCCAGAACGTCAAGGAACCGGTAGGTACGTTGGACAACAAAAAGCAATCAGTAACTGTTGAAGCCACCGGACAGCTGAAGAATGCCGATGAATTCATGCCCATGATCTTTGAATCCAATGAGGGCAGGACTGTACGTCTTTCCGATGTGGGTGAGGTCATCAACTCCGTGCAGTCGGATAAATCGGGTTCATGGATTGACGGCAAACGCGGCATTGTCATCGCCATCAAAAAGCAGCCCGGTTCCAACACTATTGAAGTGTGTAAAACCATTCAGGAAATGCTGCCCACCATCCGGGACCAGATTCCCGCCGGAATTCAGATGAAGGTCCTCTATGACCGCTCTATTCCTATTGAAGAAGCGGTTTACGATGTGCAGGAAACCCTGATGCTGGCGATTTTCTTTGTCATCTGCGTTATCTTCTTTTTCCTGAAAAACTTTTCTGCAACCATCATCGCCGCTGTTGCGGTTCCGGTGTCCATCGTCTTTACCTTTGCCATCATGTATGTGCTGGGCTACTCGCTGGACACCCTTTCCCTGCTGGCCCTGACCCTATCCGTAGGATTCGTGGTCGATGATGCAGTGGTCATGATCGAAAACATTGTCCGCCATCTGGAAATGGGCAAGAAGCCGTATCAGGCCGCGCTGGACGGAGCCAAACAGATCACCTTCACTATTATTTCCATGACCCTGTCACTGGCGGTGGTTTTCATCCCGCTCATGTACATGTCCGGGATCATCGGGCGTATCCTGCATGAATTCGCCATGACCATCACCGTGGCAATCCTTGCTTCGGGCGTGGTCTCGCTGACCATGACCCCCATGCTGGCCAGCCGCATACTCAAGCCGGGCAGCAAGCTTTCCGAATCCGACCCCTTCTTTGATTTCCTGCTGCGCATGTATGACAAGTCACTCCATTTTGTCATGCGCCACCGGGCATGGACCATGGTCGGAGCCGGGCTTATCCTGCTTGCAACCATCCACTTTTTCATGGTTATTCCTAAAGGTTTCCTGCCCACGGACGACCTGAGCTATTGTCAGGGATTCGCGCAGGCCAAACAGGGAATTTCCTACAATGCCATGAAAAGCCACATCAAAAAACTTGAGCCGCTGCTCATGGATGACCCCAATATCCGCAGCGTAATCACTGTAGCCGGGGCACCCATCCAGAATCAGGGCTACGTCTTCCCCATGCTGGTTCCTCCGGGAGACCGCGAAATGACAGCTGATGAAGTTGCCCGTGAACTGATGTACAAACTCAACAACGAACCGGGCATCATGTGCTGGATTCAGAACCCGCCCATGATCAGGCTGACCGCAAAGTCCACCAAGAACCTCTACCAATACACGGTACAGGCCCCGGATCAGCAGGAGCTGTTCTCACTGGCTCCGAAATTCGAAATGCAGTTGCGCCAGATTCCGTACCTCACCGGACTCACTTCCGACCTGCTGGACCAGAACCCGGAACTGTGGGTCAAGATCGACCGCGACAAGGCTTCCTACTACGGAATCACCGCCCACGACATCGAAAACACCCTCAACTCTGCCTACTCGGAACGCAAGGTCTCGACCATCTACGGCGACACCGACCAGTACTGGGTCATCCTGCAGGTATTGCCCTACAACCAGCGCGATCCCCGCGACCTGATGAAGCTGCATGTCGCCAATAAGAACGGTGACCTGATCAGACTGGATTCCGTTGCCAGCTTTGAAGAAAAACCCGGCCCCATGCAGGTCAACCATACCGGTATGCTGCCCTCGGTAACTTACTCCTTCAACATCGCCCCCGGTTATTCCCTCAGCGATGCCACGACATCAATTAATGAACTGGCCCTGAACAATCTTCCGGATACCGTAGTCTCAAACTTCGAAGGCACGGCGGATGAATTCCAGAAATCCATGGCCAGCGTATATTTCCTGTTAGGAATTGCGGTCTTTGTCATCTTTATGATTCTGGGCATTCTATATGAAAGCTACATCCACCCCATCACCATTATCTCCGGTCTGCCTTCCGCGGCCATCGGCGGGTTGATAACCCTGACCGTATTCGGCAAGGACCTCGACCTGTTCGGCATAGTCGGCGTCATCATGCTGATCGGTATTGTCAAAAAGAACGCCATCATGGTGGTGGACTTCGCCCTTGAAGCCGAGGAAAAAGAAAACCTCTCCCCGGCAGAAGCGGCAATTAAAGGATCTCTGGAAAGGTTCCGGCCGATCATGATGACCACCATCGCGGCAATCGCCGGGGCCATGCCCATCGCGCTGGGACTGGGTGCCGGAGCACAGGCCCGCCAGCCCATGGGCCTTGCCATCGTGGGCGGGCTGATCCTCTCGCAGGTGGTTACCCTGTATCTGACCCCGGTCTTCTATACCTACATGGATTCGTACCAGAAATGGACCTACGAACGCGGCCGGGCCAAGCGAGAACTGCTCGGCATTCCTGACAAGAAGAATTGATGCGCTTCGCGCTTTTTGATAAAAAGAGATGCCTCCGGCGGCCAGAGAAACTTTTGCAAAAGTTTCTCTGGACTCTTCAAAACCTTTTAGTTTGGCTTCGCCGCTTTGTTTGGCAATGTGCAATAAAATTAAAACCCCGGTCCTGATTAATCAGGACCGGGGTTTTAAGCTCGTATGATTCAGGACTTACCAGTCCATCATCTTTGCAGCCTGCTTCATAGTCGGTGCAAAATGAAGAAAACGGTCCATGTAGAGCATTTTCAGATTCTTCATGATCCTTTCCGGAACATCGGTGAAGACAACCATACCGCCATTCTGCTCCGCCTTTTTATGGGCATTGATTAATACCCCAAGGCCGACGCTGTCTATCAGGCTGGCATATCTGAGATTAATAATTATTTTACAGCCGTCTTCAGCAACGGCACTATAGATTTTATCCTTAAAGAACTTTGCAGTTGAATTGCTGACCCGTCCTTTGAGTGCAAAAATGGTGAATTCCCCTTTTTGACGTTCGATAAAATCGAACCGGGTTTGAAAAGCCTGATCAACTACAGACTCAATAGTCTGCAGACTGTCAGAATTTTGCCCCTCCACCTTTTCCTTCAATCCCAAGGCATTAGCCCCAAGACCGAAACGGTCTATACTATCCTTTATGTTAGTCATGGCCGAAACCATGCATCATAAATGCCAATAGACATCCCGTTTAATTATAAATTTCAGCAATACCCCAAAAAAAAGGACCTGAATCAACAGGTCCACATAAACAATCAGCAGGTGAAAACTCAACCGAGCTTCTCAAATGCCGATTGAAGATCCGGACAAAAATTCAAATATTTATCCACACTCAGCATCTTCATATTCTTGGCGATCATCTCATTAAAATCGCTGAACACAATCATGCCGCCGTACTTATCGCAGGCTTTATGGGCATGAACCATGACTCCCAGCCCGGCACTGTCGATCATGTCAACGTCTTTCATGCACATGACTATCCGGCAACCATTCTCACAACAATGCGCGTATAGATGGTCACGAATCAAAGGTACTGTAGAATGGTTGAAATGCCCTTTAGGACATAAGAGCAAACACTCCTCCCGGTCCTCTTCCGTAAAATCAAAAATAATATCGGCGTGCTCAGACATACCCTCAAAACTCCTTATTCCCATACTAGCGCAGGAAAAATACTCCTGAAAAGGAAATTTATTCCGCCACACACTCGCGCAACAGGCAATATTCTTCACTGCCCCTTGCCGGAAGAATTACCCCCTGCGAACTGCGTCCGTCAACCTTGAGTATCACCGGTGCCGGCAATCGCAGGTGACTGATGTACTCCCCTTTCTCAATCATATGCTGATCGGCAAACCATTCCCAATCCATACGGTTTCCGGGTTTATCAAGCACCATCAGGTAGTTGATGCCCAGCGTAGTAATATTATGGAAAAAATGCGATCCCTGCGACGGTTCCACTTTGAGAGATTCACTGGAAGTCTCGATAATCGCTGAGACATTTGAAATATCCGGCCACTCAACCGGGATACCCAGCCAATGGTCTGCAGACCCCCAGCGTCCGGGTCCGGCCAGCAGGTACTTTCGTTTCTGCTTAACCAGTTGCCCGTTGATGCGCGAAATCTCCATGGCAATCTGGCGCGTTTTGGAGACATCAAAGCTGTCCGGGCGCACAATAAGGAGATCTACAATATCATCCTTTTCAGCATTACCGAGGGCATGGCTGGAAACACAGACCGCTTCTTTAAGCTCCTGATCGGTAATCTCGATGCGGTTCAGGTCGGCCCTCGCGCTCATGGGCCGCAGCTGAAGCAGATTGAATTCCGGCTTGCGTCCATCCTCAAAAAGATTGATGCAGAATTCCATTTCCACCGGACCGCCCATACCTTTCTCAGCCAGCTTAAGCACATCAGTCAGTACTGACGGCAGGGGAATGATCTTGTGTTTGAGTACCGGAGCAAAAAGCACAACCTTGGGGCCGGGAATAGCAGCGGTATCCCTGATTCTGCCCTCCTCTGCAAGAAAGGTGGACGCCAGCTTGCGCACCGGGAGGGATTCTTCAAAATCAGCAATATCCAGCTTTTCAAGGTTTGCATCACCGTGGATATCATAAACCTCACCATTACCCATGCGCAGCCCGTAAAATGAAGTCTGGGCGTTCTTGAGCGAATCCTGCAATGTCGGGCACTGGGGCAATATTTTTGGATATTTGGGTGAAAAGCGAATGCACTGTTCCCCGTCCACCACGGATTTACCGATACCGAGCGCAATGGTTGCCACCCCGTGTTCCGGCTTCATCTTGCCGAAGGGATAGTAGTTGTAGGACTGCCCCACCCCGGACATGGCAGGAAAATAATAATCACCGTACTGCTCTCCGGCCACCTCCTGAATGATGACCGCCATTTTCTCCTCATCCGTGCGCTGATTCACCCGCTGCGAAAAGGATTTCGGAGCCTTGTAGTAAGTAGATGCCCAGACCAGCTTGATACCGTCAACCAGCTGTTTCAGCCGCTGCTCAATATCCGGGTGGTCATTGGGAATCATATAAGTCTGATACAGCCCTGCGTAAGCCTGATACTGGGCATCTTCCAGCAGACTGGATGAACGGATGGAGAGCGGATACTTCACCTCCTGAAGATAGGCCCACAGCTGAGCCTCAATCCAGCCCGGAAAAAAAGCCTCGCTGAAAATTTCAGACACCTTATCATCATCGAGATCGGTGGTCGCCAGATAGGAAAGGTCATTCATCTCCATGAAATCATCAAACCCGGAAGTACCGATGGTCAGGGTGCGCGGTGCGGTGATTACCATATCCGAATACTTATCATGCAGCCACGGATTACGGGCCAGCATGGAGCAGATGAAAGCCATCCCGCGAGCCTTACCGCCCAGCGATCCGGCTCCGATCTTTAAAAAGTCCGTATCCGGGTCAAAATCCTTGGGGTTAAAGGAAACAATAACCCCCTGCTGACGCTGCATGCGTCTTTCACGGATTAAATCCAGCATATGTTCGCGATGGGTTTCCACATCCGGGAAATCTTTTTCGCGCAACGGACGGATAGTATTTGCAAGTGCGATCTCAGTGCGGGCATAAAACCAGCGCGAAAAATCATTCAGCTGGCAATGGCGCATAAAGATATCCTGATCAATAGTACGCAGGGATTTTTCCAGCGAATACAAGCTGCTTGCCCGCGCAACTTCATTGCCCTCAAGATCACGAAAAATAAAATCACCGAACCCCAGCTGCTCCATCACAAACTTGCGTATTTCAGACATCAGGTCCGGGGAATTCTTATCCACAAAACAAGCCGGGATATCCTTTGCACGTTCCTCATTTTCCGGTTCATTACTGGTCAGCAGCAGGGGAATGTCATCGCGGCTTTCTTTGATGCTTTTAAGCAGTTCTATGCCGGAATTTCCATCCAGAATCCCCTTGCGCGGAAAACGCACATCGGAAATAACACCCAGAATATAGGTTTCGTATTTCTCAAAAAGAACCATGGCCTCTTCATAAGTACGAGCCACAAGTATCTTGGGCCGCGCACGCATGGTCAGCAGCCGGTGTTCGGAGTTCAGCCCTTCCTCAAGCACAGCCTGAGTCTGGCGGACCAGCTCCTTGTAGAGTATCGGCAAAAACGAAGCCAGATAGCGCGGTGAATCCTCCACCACAATAATCGCCCTGATCCCGACCTCGGAAGTATCATGCTCCACATTGAGCAGGTCTTCGAGGTTCTTGACCATGGCCACCAGCAGTTCCGCATCACCGGACCAGACAAACTGGCGGTCCGTATTCTCGAATAACTCTTTTTCCGATACAGCCAGCTGTTTATGGGCCAACATCGCCACTGGAATACCCGGTATCTTTTCCTTGATACGACGGCCCATGTCGTTACAGTCCATATTGGTCAAATGGGGCATCAGGATAACCAGATCGAAAAAACGCACATCAAGCAGTTCAAGGGCTTCATCAATATTGGAAACCCATGTCAAACGCGGAGGGCGGCTCAGATTCAAACCACGGTATTCACTGACAATCCGCTCCGATATCCGGCTGTCCTCTTCCATGACCCATGCATCATAGGGGCTGGAAATAAGCAGGATATCCCGGACCTTGACCTGCATCAGGTCATGGTAAAGGTTGAACTGGCGGCTCTGCCCGCCCAAAAATGTCATTTTATTACTCATGCGCACCCCATAATCAAAAAAAGGCGGACAGCGAAGTCATCGCAGTCCGCCTTTCTGGTCAGATTCTTTATATTACAATATAATATGAAACTGTTTTATACAACACCCTGATCCAGCATGGCCTGTGCGACCTTGACGAAACCTGCGATGTTCGCACCGTTCACGTAGTTGAACGGGGTTCCGTAATGCTCTGCAGTATCCATGCAGGACTTGTGAATATTATGCATGATATGCTTGAGACGGTTATCGACTTCTTCACGGGGCCAATTAAGGCGCATGCTGTTCTGGCTCATTTCAAGTCCGGAAACGGACACGCCGCCAGCGTTGGCAGCCTTACCGGGACCGTAGAGCATTCCGGCATCGAGGAAGATTTCGATACCTTCAGGCATGGTCGGCATATTGGCACCTTCGGAAACCACACGCACACCGTTGGCTACGAGATTGGATGCATCCTTGCCGTTGATCTCATTTTGTGTTGCGGAAGGAAATGCGCAATCAGCCTTATGATTCCAGAGCGGATTGTGGTCCTGATCCGGGTCAACAGGAACGTAAACGGCTTCGGGATACTTTTCAGTATATTCCTTAACCCTGCCGCGACGCACGTTCTTAAGCTGCATGATGTATTCAAGCTTCTCGCGATCAACACCCTTTTCATCATAAACATAACCGGATGAATCGGAAAAGGTTACCGGGGTGCAGCCGAGTTCGAGCAGTTTTTCCATGGTGAACTGGGCCACGTTACCGGAACCGGAAACAAGCGCGGTCTTGCCTTCAAAAGTCTGACCCTGCGCGTTAAGCATCTCGGCAGCAAAGTAGACCGATCCGTACCCGGTGGCTTCAGGGCGGATCAGGCTGCCGCCCCAGTTGAGACCCTTACCGGTCAGCACGCCGGTAAATTCATTACGGATCTTTTTATACATGCCGAACATGTAACCGATCTCACGGGCACCGACGCCGATATCCCCTGCCGGGATGTCGGTGTTAGGACCGATGTGCCGTGAAAGCTCAAGCATGAAACTCTGACAGAAACGCATCACTTCCATGTCCGACTTGCCTTTGGGGTCAAAATCGGAACCGCCCTTGCCGCCGCCCATGGGCAGGGAAGTCAGGGCGTTCTTGAAAACCTGTTCGAAAGCCAGAAATTTGAGAATACCGAGGTTTACCGAAGGGTGAAAACGCAAGCCGCCCTTGTACGGACCGATGGCACTGTTCATTTCCACACGGAATCCACGGTTGACGTGTACGTCACCGTCATCATCAGCCCACGGCACGCGGAACATGATAACCCTTTCCGGCTCGACAATCCGTTCCATAATCCCGGCACTGCGGTATTCGGGATTGCGGTCAAGAACAGGCTTGATCGATTCAACAACCTCGCTCACAGCCTGATGGAATTCACGTTCATTGGGGTCCCTGTTTTTGACCAGTTCCAAAATTTCCATTCACAGCCTCCTAAACGGCCTTAAGCAGTTGATATGAAATTGACTTACAAAAAATTTTCACTTCCTTTATTCCACCACTAACCGACTAAGTCCACACATCTTTTCAAAAAATAAGCAAAAAAATTAAATTAATTTTTTATCAAAATTGTACTTTTTGATCTCTCGATCAAACCCATTACTACCTGATTGTAACATAAAAAGGTTGACAGTAAGTAAACGCTTACTGTAGACACAGAATCATGAACATCAACAAAGCTCTATTTTTCTTTTTTAACTTTTTTAGCTTTACCAGCCCTGTGGTCTGGAGATGTTCACTCGCGTAAGCGAAAGATGAAAGAGTTTTCTCCCAGGCCGCAGGCAAACAGCCCGCGGCCTTTTCTTTTGCCTGCCTGGGTTGCCATACACACCCTGCCCCTGCAAAAAACTCCGTTATTTCAGCTGAACACAGCTATTTTACAATTTTAATCAACTTACGACATCTGGAGGCTTCATATGATGTTAGGACTTGGCTCCGTAGAGATTGCAGCCGTCTTCTGGCTCTGCATCATCTCTTCGCTCGGTTGCGTGGTTTATGGAATCCTGAACTGGAATAACAGGGGCAAACCCGACGCCACAGCACTGAATGTGGATGTAAAAGGAAAAGGTGATAAATAATGGTTACCAAGATCGTCATCACCTGCATTTATCTCGGGGTAATCTTCTACCTCGGCTTCAAGGGCTGGCAGTCCACGAAGAAATCCACTGACTACATGCTTGCGGGACGCCAGATGAACCCATTCATTATGGCTATGTCCTACGGCGCGACCTTTGTTTCCACTTCCGCCATTATCGGCTTCGGCGGTGCTGCCGGGCTGTTCGGCTTCCCGCTGCTCTGGCTGACCCTTGCCACCATCGTGGTCGGCGTACTCATCGCCATGGTCTTTTTCGGCAAACGGACCAGACGCATGGGTCTTGCCCTTGAAAGCCACACTTTCCCGGAACTGCTGGGCCGCCGTTATGATTCCAAGTTCATTCAGGGCTTCGCAGGCGGAGTTATCTTTCTCTTCATCCCGGTTTACGCTGCAGCGGTTCTGATCGGTATTTCACGTATGATGGAAATTTCATTCGGCATCCCCTACGACACCGCACTGATCGTAATCAGTTTCATTCTTGCGGGTTACGTTATCACCGGGGGCATGAAGGCGGTCATGTACACTGATGCTTTTCAGGGGCTGATCATGGCTATTATGATGATCATCCTTATTGTCTCCACCTATGCCATGCTCGGCGGTGTGACTGAAGCGCATCAGGCCCTGACTGACATGGTCAATCTCATGCCTGCCAAGCTCCAGAAAGGGGGCATGATCGGCTGGACGCAGGGGGCGAAATTCGGAACTCCCCTCTGGCTGGTCATCTACACCACCATTGTTTACGGCGTTGGTATCGGCGTACTGGCCCAGCCGCAGCTGGCTGTACGTTTCATGACCGTACCCTCTGACCGCGAGCTCAACCGCGCAGTGCTTTACGGCGGAATCTTCATCCCGCTCATGACCGGGGTGGCCTTCCTTACCGGAGCTCTTTCCAACGCAGTCTTCTACAAGGAGGTCGGTAAAATCTCCATCGCTGTTGCAGGCGGAAACATGGATAAAATCATCCCCATGTACATCGAGCAGATGATGCCTTCATGGTTCTCCGCTCTCTTCCTGCTGGCAATGCTCGCCGCCGGGATGTCCACCCTTTCCTCCCAGTATCACGTGGGCGGAACCGCGCTGGGCCGTGACTTCTTCGAAAGGTTCATCAACGTTCCGGCTGAAAAATCCGTTAAAATCACCAAGATCGGTGTAGCCATAACCCTGCTGGCTGCTATCCTCTGGGCCTGGGTCCTGCCTCCGTCCATCATCGCCCGCGCAACAGCCTTCTTCTTCGGTCTCTGCGCTGCTTCCTTCCTGCCCATCTATCTGCTGGGTCTCTACTGGAAAGGAATGACCAAAAAGGCCGCAAAAATATCCATGGTCGGCGGGTTCAGCGCATCCATGTTCTGGCTGCTCTTCGTGCATGCCAAGGAAGCCAAAGCTATCGGGCTTTGCAAAGCCCTGACCGGACTGGACACCCTCGTATCCTCCGCCGCCAAAGGCTCATGGATCTGGCTGCTGCAATGGGTCGACCCCAACGTGGTCGCCCTGCCCGTATCCATGGCACTGGCTGTCGGGGTGGCTATGATCACGCCCAAGATGACTGAAAAGCATGTGGAGAAATGCTGGGTTAATATGTAAACAGCTGCTACCACTAAAAATAAAGGGTGTAATCTCAATAGATTACACCCTTTATTTTTGAGAAGCACTAAACAGGACTCTTTGATAATTAAAAATCATAATGCATAAGCAGGGAGCAGAGGGAGGGGAAATAAACGCCTGTTACGACTTCCGACAATCAGCAAACCTTTACAAGGTAATTATGCTGAGTTATTTATTAATATGCTTAAAAATTCACTAAAGAAAAAAGCCCGTACTTCCCTCTTAACAATTTGCAGCATTGCTTTCTGTTTTGCTATTCTCGGCCTATCCCCCACTCCCCCTGCATGTGCAGACGACATAATAATTAATTTAAGAGAAGAAAGTCTTAATTCATATTTTAAGTTAATCTCTGAATTTGATAACGATCCCCTCAAAATAAAACATATTCCCTTTCAAAAATATAAACGCGGCCCAATTGAAATAGCCATTATCATCAAAGCCTTACGTCTTGGCGGACTAACCGATGAAATAAAGTTCAAGGTCATTCCCAACAGCAACCGCCAAATCAAAGACACAGCGGATGGTAAATCAGTTATATGCGGCCAGCAATTACCTATTAGTTTTGTTGAAATGAACAATTGTTTTGATAAAGTCTTTATGAGTGCTCCCATAACCAATTATGGAGAGTTCCAAAAACTTTTTTATTATTTACCTGAAAACCATAAAATGAAAAACATTACATTTGAAAAATTAAAAAACAAAACAAAAGGAGCTATTGGAATTGATTGGTACTCTGATATTACTGTATTCAATGCAATCGGCATTACAAACTATATAACAGGACAGACAACACTTAGCGTCATTAAAATGTTAAAAGCTGGACGGGCCGACTGGGTACCTATCGTAGTACACAACACAGATGACTTTTCAACAGTAACAGAAGGTGTCAAACTGATTCCTGTTCAGGGACTAAAGTTTGCGTTACCGGAAACCAGACATTTTTTCATCTCCAGAAAACACCCCATGGGTAAAGAAGTGTATGCAGCACTACAAAAAGGCTTAAAAATTCTTCGTGAAAATTATTTTCTGCGTGATGCATTATATGCTACAGGCTTTTTTACCCCCCGCATAGACTCTTGGGAAATGCTTAATGCTGACCAGATAGAGCACCACACGGTTCCCCATATGGAAAAATAGACCTCGCTGCCACTACTAAAAATAAAGGATGTAATCTTAATAGATTACACCCTTTTTCTGTTTGAGGCGCACTATATTGGACGGCTTTAAACCATCATGATTTATGGTTTTAACAGAGCATACAAAGCGCGTTCCGCTTGACCCGATGCAATTTAGCGGTCACACTGGCGACCCAATTTATATATAAGGAGACTGGACCTTGACCTTGCAAGACACCCCGACCCTGAAAAATGCGCTGGCACTGAGTGCCGAGAAATATGCCGATCGCCCCGCTGTCTGCTTTGTGGGTGAAGCCCCCATGACCTACAGAAATTTCAAAGAGCTGGTGGACGATGTTTCCCTGCTCCTGCACAGCCGCAGCATCACCAAGGGTGATAAAATTGCCATACTGGGCGAGAATATGCCTAACTGGGGTGCTGCCTATCTTGCCATCACCTGCATGGGTGCAGTTGCCATTCCGATACTTACTGAATTTCACGAAGGTGCAGTGCATCACATTCTGCGCCATTCCGAAGCCAAAGCCATCTTCGTTTCCGAACGCTTGAAACACAAGGTGGAAGAGTACGAATCCGACAACCTGCATACCGTCATCACGCTCAATGACTTTTCACTTTCCACTGATGACGGACTGCGCCAGAGCTTTAAAGAAGGTATGGCTCAAGCGCGCAAATCCTTTGAACAAGTCAAAGAGCAGGTCAAGGAAAGAATCAGCAAAGAACTTGAAAAATACACGGACATGGGCAAGGAATACGTTCGCCCGTCAACAGAAATCGATGTTGATGACGTTGCCGCCATACTGTACACATCCGGCACCACGGGAAGCTCCAAAGGCGTCATACTCACGCACCGCAATATAGTATTCAACGCCATAGCAAGTGCCGATATCGTTGATGTGACCACCGAGGACCGTCTTGTTTCAGTCCTGCCGCTGGCACACACCTTCGAATGTACGCTGGGCATGGTCCTGCCGCTTATTCACGGTGCTTCCATTCATTATCTCCGCAAACCGCCAACGCCTAAAACCCTGCTTCCGGCCATGGGCAAAGTCCAACCGACCATGCTGCTCATCGTGCCGCTGATCATTGAAAAAATCTTCAAGAACCGCGTCCAGCCCAAGCTCAAGGGGTCCGGCATCATGCGTAACGTCATGAAGCTCGGTGCCGCCCGTAAAAAGCTCTATGCTGTCGCCGGTAAAAAACTCATGGAAGCCTTTGGAGGACAGCTTCGCTGCATGCCCATCGGCGGTGCCTTTCTGGCTCCTGAAGTCGAAGACTTCCTCATGCATGCAGGTCTGCCCTATACTGTCGGCTACGGCATGACCGAGACCAGCCCGCTCGTCTCCGGAGAACCTCCCAGGTCCGCCCGCTTCCGTTCTGCCGGGCGTCTTCTCAAGGGCATGGAAATAAAGATCGACAATCCCGATCCCGAGACCGGCGAAGGTGAAATTCTGGTCAAAGGCCCCAACGTCATGCAGGGCTACTACAAGGCACCGAAAGTCACGGAAGAAGTTCTCATGGAAGACGGTTTTCTGCGCACCGGAGATCTCGGTTACATTGACGAAGACGGTTACATTTTCCTGCGTGGTCGCCTGAAAAACGTGATCATCGGCCCCAGTGGCGAAAATATTTATCCCGAAGAAATCGAATCCCTTATCAGCGAATGTGATTACATTTTGGAATCGCTCGTCTATCGCGCTGATGGCAGACTGGTTGCCCGCGTTCATCTCGACTATGAAAATCTTGATGAAAAACTCGGCACCGGAAAAATGATTGAATCGAAAGCCCGCGAAGCCGTGGAGATGCATCTTGACTCCATCAAAAAGACCGTCAACGGCAAGGTCTCCAGCTTTGCAAAGCTCTCCAAGGTAATCGAACAGGTCGAGCCGTTTGAAAAAACGCCTACCAAAAAAATTAAACGCTATCTCTATATTGATATTGAAGAGAACCAGAAGCGATAAAAGATGACTGAGAAGCACTTGGTGAAGTGTTGGGTTAATATATAAAAAAAACGGGTGCAGTGTTTAACACTGCACCCGCTCTTAGTTTAACGGCCTGTTTCCTCCCTGATTTTCTTCTCAAAATCTGTCCTATCCTTACCCACATAGAAGATAAATGTGCAGAGCATGACCACCATGCAGCCGATCAATGCATCCTTGGCTGCCCCGGACAAGGCAATGAGGCAAAAGCCACAGGCCAGCAGAGCTGAGCTGATCTGCAGCCATGCCTTCTTCGCATGGAATCCGTAACGGCGCAGCAGGTTCAGGGCCGAATAGAAGTACGGCGGCAGAGTCAGCAACACGGCAATGGATGCGATATTTCCGAACAGGGACTGGGTGTTACCGCCTTTGGATAGAAGCATAAGCACCACCAGCAAAATACTCATCATAACCGACGAAAGCACCAGCCCCATGACCGGGGTGCCGTGGCTGTTTTTACGCCCGAATACTTCAGGCAGGGTTCCGTCACTGGAAGCCCTTGCACCAGCCTGTGAGACCAACATCATCCATGACCCCAGAGAAGCAAGGCAGGCAAAAGCAGTTACAGCGGAAACCACTTTGGGAACATATCCGGCAAAAGGCAACGCAGCGCAGATATGGCCCATAGCCAGTGAAAAAGGCGCACCGGAAGCGGCCATTTTATCTGCCGGGAACATGCCTGAAATAGCAGTGCAGGAAAGAATATAAACCAGCCCTGCCAGCGCGGTACCGATCATGGTCGAAAGCGGAATGGTCCGTTTAGGGTCTTTGACCACCGCCGTATTCACAGCCGCACTCTCCACGCCGATAAAGCTCCAGATGCAGAGGATGATCGCAGCCAGAACCGCCGAATCCGGTGTATGTCCCTTGACCAGCCAGTTAGCATTGAACTGGGCAGTATCAAAATACATCCAGCCCGCAGTCCCGGTTATCACAACCGGAATAAGCAGCAGCACAACACCAACAGAGACCAGCCGTCCGATCCAGTCCGCACCGAGAATATTGATCCCGGTAAAAATCCAGATGATCGCAATGGAAGTAACTCCCGATGCGACCGGGTCCTGCAGGGCCGGGAAAAACACGGACAGGTAATCAACCCCGGTAATGGCGATGGCAAGATTACCGATCCAGTTGGCGTGGTAATAAAGCAGCCCGGACTGATAACCGAGAATAGGCGAGACCTCGCCGGAATAGGCAATGGGACCGCCCTCCTGCGGGTCTTCCATGCCCAGCCGGGAATAGACATAGGCAAGGGCAAGAGCGCCGACCAACGCCACCGCCCAGCCGACAATGGTGATACTGCCGATGGAAGCAAGGTTGGCCGGAAGCAGCGCAATTCCCGATCCCATCATGTTGCCCGCCACAACAGCCGTGCAGGCAAAGACACCCATTTTCTTATGATCTGCTGACATATTTTCTCCATGCCTCCGGCGGCCTCGCGGGGCGCCCTGCCGGGGGCCTCAAACCCTTTGAAAAGGGTTTAAGAATCCCAAACTTTTTTAATAGGGCTTCGCCGTTGGGTTTGTTAAATTGTCATTTTAATTCTGCGTGCATTTTTACTGCCCGGTTGTAAAAAAAGAGCGGAACACTGGTGAACACGCTGACACCTGCGATTAAAAATCCTATGTAGCCGACCGAAGCGGTGAGCCCTTCATCGAGGACCGCTCTGGGCGGAATGAAACCGAATGCAAACACAAAAAGACAGGTTACAATGGCCAGCCCCGAGACCAGCCAGATTCCGACCTTGCCGCCGGGGATGGTGTAGCCCCTTTTCACATCCGGCCTTGTGTAGCGCAGCCTGATGGCCGCAGCAAACATGAGCAGGTACATGATCAGATAGAGCTGCACCGCCAGCGCACTCATAAGCATAAACGCGCTGGATACGGTGGGCATAAACAGGATAGCGCAGGAGACCAGTGCCGAAAGACCGCTCTGGATAATCAGGATATTGGTGGGGATGCCGAATTTATTGGTTTTCTGCCAACGTTTCGGCAAATAACCCTCGCGGGCGACCTCACGGATACCCTTGGAAGGACCGACCATCCAGGTGATGACCATGGTCAAAGCGCCGTAAGCCATTAAAAGGCAGATGACCGGGGTCATGAATTCCATCTTATGAATCTGGAACAGCTTGTCGAAAGCCTGGCAAACCCCGGCACTGAGGCTGACCCCGTCCGCCGGGACGACCATGGCAATGGCCAGTGATCCCAGCGCGGAAAGGGAGATAATCAGAACGCTGGCCGCAAAAATAGCCTTGGGATAGTTAACCGACGGGTTGCGGACCTCATTCACATGCACCGCTGACATTTCCATGCCCGTAAATGAGATCAGCATGGCTGCCAGCAGCATGAGGTCCTGCAGGCTCTCGATATCAGGCATGAGCGCTGCGGGGCTAAAGGGAATCTGAACCGTACCGCCGGAAAGGACATGGTCTATTCCGAGCACAATGATCAGCATGCCGGGAACAATTGTTCCGATGATGGCTCCTGACGAACTGAAGAATGCCGAGAGTTTCATGTCCCGGAAATTCAAAAAGGTCGCCAGCCACAGGCTCACCTGAATAACCCCCACAATGAACCATTTGTTTTCCGCAAGCTGGGGGTCGAAAATGTAAGCAATGGCCGATGCCGCAAAAGCAAGCACCGCCGGAAACCACGGCAGGTTTTCAACCCACTGCATGAAAATAGCCACAAAGCCCCATTTGGGACCGAAAGCCTCTTTGACCCAGAGATACACGCCGCCCTCATCATCCCAGCCGGAGGCAAGTTCCGCAGAAACAAGTGCCGACGGAATAAAGAAACTCAGCGATCCCAGTGCCAGATAGAATATCAATCCCCAGCCGTATTCCGCCAGTCCCGGCAGGGCGCGTAACGACAGAATCGCCGCCACGTTGATCATCATCAGCGTAAAAACTGATAATTTCTGCTTGGAGCCTGAATCTGTCATACGGCCCTCCGGTTTATTGATACTGTCCCAATCAAATTATTTCTTCAGGCACATGGTTTTAAAGAACTTCTTACCGTCCCGTTCAACACGTTCCACGCCATGGATATCGCTTTCATATCCGGGGAATACATTTTCGAAATCCTGACGGGCTGTGAGGTAATCAAAGATGGGCCGTGCTTTGTCGTTAAGGATTTCCCCGCCCATAATTACCGGGATGCCCGGAGGATAGGGAACAACCATTACAGCCGGGATGCGGTCCTGCATTTCGGAGAGTTCCACGTATTCCACATTCTTGCGGACCACGGCATGGTAGGCTTCGGAAGGCTTGATGGCCTGATCCGGGATAACCTGAAAAGCGGCCTGCATTTTATCAAGCAGCTTGTGCTCTTTGTAGTAATTGTGAATGGCGTTGCAGTGATCCTTTACGCCTACTCCTGAATAAGTTTCCGGGTATGCTTTGACCAGATCGGGCAGTACCATATCAAGGGGCTGGTTGGCGTCGTAAACTTCCTTGAACTTGAGCAGCCCGGCCAGCAGCGAGCCCTGCTTGGCCTTGTTGGTACCCACGGAATTGAGCATCAGGAAGGAATAGTAATCGGTTTTTTCGCAGACGATACCATGGTTGATCAGGTAGTCGGTAACAATGGAAGCCGGAATACCTTCATCTTCCATGGTTCCGTCATGGTTGAGACCGGGGGTGGTAAAAGTCAGTTTAATGGGATCGAGCATGGCGTATTCATCTTCCATGTCTTCGAAGCCGTGCCAGTTGTCTTCGGCGGAAAAGACCCACGGATGCTGGTGGGTGCAAAGGTATTCAGTGGGAACATCCTCAAACTTCTTATACCCCTTGCCCACGAGTACTTTTTCCGGCTGCCACATTTCAAAGAACCAGCTGTCCTGTTCATTCATTTCACTGGCGATCATGGAAACTTTCTTTCGCAGATTCACTGCCTCGATCATGGTATCGTGCATGAGCACTTCACCGCTGTCCTGCATCATTTTGGTGGCCACATCGAGAGAGGCGATCATGCTGTATTGCGGGGAAGTGGACCCGTGCATCATGTAAGATTCATTAAGCTCATCGCGGTCAATCTTCACATCGCTGCCATCACGCACATGAAGCATGGAAGCCTGTGAAAAAGCGGTCAGCAGCTTATGAGTGGAATGGGAGCAGAAAATAGGCGGATGATGTTCATTGCGGTCATCATCAGCCATACCGAAATGATCCTTATACATGGGATGAAAACGGGCATAAGCATACCACGCTTCATCAAAATGAAGGTTGTCCACGCTCTTCTGGAGCTGCTTTTTGATGTTGATGACGTTGTAGCAGACTCCGTCATAGGTGGAGTTGGTGAGAGCGGACATGCGTATGCTCTGCTTTTTCAATTCTTCGGGAATGAGCTTGTTTTCACGGACCTTGGACTGGATTGTTTCCTCGGAAAATTCTGACAGACGGCAGGGACCGATTATGCCGCGCTTATTTCGTCTGGGCACCATATAGATGGGATAGGCATCGGTGATGACCATAGCGTAATTGAGGGATTTATGGCAGTTGCGGTCCACAAAGGCGATGTCGTCCCGCACCAGCTGGCTGCGCCAGATAATCTGGTTGACATTTGAGGTTCCGTTAAGGACGTAGAAGGTATGGTCTGCTCCGAAAGCACGGGCGGAATTGTTTTCAGCATCACCGACTACCCCGCTATGATCCAGCAGCGAGCCAAGTTCGGGAACGGAGATGGAAAGGTCGGAACGGAACACGTTCTCGCCGTAGAATTTATGCATTGCCACCCCGGCCGGGCTTTTGAGGAATCCTTCCCCGCCCATGTGTCCGGGGGTGTGCCATGCGTATTTGTAGGCTTCTGAGTATTTGACCATCTCCCCGAAAAAGACCGGAAAGACAGAACGGACATATTCAACCAGATGAGTTTCAATACGTCCGGCCAGAAATTCAGCTGTTTCAGCACTTTTCCAGAGGCATTCATTAATCTGCCCTAGAATCTTGGTGGAAATATCCTCCATGGGTATCCGCTCGGTGAGCAGAAAAATGGGAATATTCTTATTTCTTTTACGGATGGCATTGACCAGATGTTCAGGAGCTTCTTTTTCATCATCCTTTTCAAAACGGATATCCCAGTCAATTACCACTGCACCGATATCTGCACGGGAGATGAAAATTTCCATGGCATCCTCATAACTGTGGGAAGGGCATACCGAGCACTCCTGTTCCGTAAGCAACTCATTCTCCAGATTCCGCAGTCTGCGGCCTTCGCCCGTATTGGATTCAAATTGAGCAGAAACAATCAAAACAGGCCACATATGTTTGGTTATCTTCATACTGCGTACTCCTTAATTAGCGTGATTATTTTTAAAGGTAGTTACATCTTTATTTCTGGTACAAGATTTATCTGTAAATTGCTACACAGATTAAATTAAGACAGATATCTTTTTTCAAACAAAAAACCCGCTCCAGTTTTATATGAACTGGAACGGGTTTTATGATGCTGTTAGGCTATGTTTTTAGCTCTTCAGATTATCCCCCTACTTCTTAGGCGGCAGGGAACAGGAATCACTGCAGCAGGTGCCCTGCAGGAATCCGGTGTAGGTATAAAAAATGCGTTCAATCTTGGTCCGCTTTTCTGCCGGGAGCGGTTCGCGCTTGTAATCGGCGGTCATCTTGAGCAGCTCGTCCCAGTTCGGTACAGACTTCATGCCGTGGGCCAGAGTCTTGCCGGAAACGGCATCAAGCAGGAAAGCGTCCATGGAGTCTGAAATGACCACGTAAGGAACCGGACCGCCCTGAAAAAGCTTCCCAGCACAGACAGCTTCACGTTCATAGCTGCCCACATCCCCGGCGCAGAACATGACCATAAGGATCGGCTGGTCGTTTTTATCATAAACAACAAGGTCTATAGTGCGGCACATTTCCTCGCCGTCTATTTCAAAACAGAGGTCGATCTTGGCTTTGAGCGACTCTTTGGGGTAGCCCAATTCTTCCACCAGCAGCTTTGCCAGTGCCTGACGGAATTCCTCGTAAGTGGTCTCTTCAATTTCTTCGCCACTTAAATAATCACGCAATGTTCCACCCATACTTGTTTCATGCATATGTGCCTCCGGCGGGCCTACCGGCGGTCCCTCCGGGGGCTTAAACCCTTTTCCAAAAGGGTTTAAGAATCCCAAAACGTTTTGACAAGGGAACCGTCGTGGTTTTGTTAATATATTTGCTAATTATATAAGCATACAAGACTGTTGTGCAAGGGGTTATTAAAAAAGAAAAAGCCCTGCTCCTGTAATCAGGAACAAGGCTTTAGTGGAAGGAGGTGAGGGAAAATTTACAAATCTTCCAGATTGACCCCGCTGGTTTCAATACGAAACATCCAGGTCACAATTGCCCCGATGATTGAACAAACCACCAGAAACCCCAGAATCGGTCCGGTTCCGAAATCCTTGAGCAGAACCGGGAAGAAAAATGCCGTTGCAACCGCACCGACCTTGGCAAACGAAGCCGCGAATCCTGCACCCTTCCCCCTGATTTTAGTGGGAAAGACTTCCCCGGCCAGCAGATAGGTGATGGCATTGGGACCCATGTTGGTCATAAAACTGAAGAGCATGAATCCACTGAAAAGCAGGGTTATGGACATGGAGGAATCGGGGTCCATTGTCATGGACATAGAAGCCAGAAGCAGCCCGATGGCACAACCGATGAATCCCACAACCTGCAACTTGATACGCCCTACTTTATCAGCCATCAATACTGCGGCGAGGATTCCCACAAGCAGGAGAACATCAATGAAAGCCGCACCCTTGGCTGCCAGCATATCATTATGAATCAGGTCCGCCACATTTCGGGCATGCACAGCCTTGGCACCGAGAACAGAAGCCAGAATAGTGGGGGTAAAAATCCCGATCCCGTATGTTCCCAGATCCTGCAGGAACCACGGAACAGACGCGAGGACGGTAGCCCGGAAGCTCTTACCTTTGAAAAGATCGGCATAAGTGCCTTTGCTTTCCTCTTTGTCTCCACCGTTTCCGTTTTCAACAGGTGGGGCGATCTTGATGACCTTGGGATAATGAGGTTCACGGTACAGCAGCGAATGGAGGGCCTCTTCCGCTTCCTTGATCCGGCCCTTGGCAACCAGCCAGTGACTGCTGTCAGGAATATAAAACCTGCCCACGACCACAAGAATAGCCGGAATAATGGCCGCCCCGTACATGTATCTCCATGCACTCAGTTCCGGGGCTTTATACAGGATAAGATACCCGATGGCAGTCCCCACAAGGGCACCGACTGCCTGAAATGCAAAAGCACTCAGCACCAACCGCCCGCGATCCGTACTGGGGATGGACTCGGAAATAACCATATGCGCTGTAGGGTAGTCACACCCCAGAGCCAGTCCCATGCCGAAAAGAAAAATTACCAGAAAAATATAGTTGGGGCTGAATACCAATGCCACCAGACAGGCCACAAAAAGAACCATCTCCACAATAAACATCTTCTTACGACCGTAATGGTCGGCCAGACCGCCGAGCACTGTAGCACCAATAAGAATTCCGAACAGGGTTGCGGCACTGACCGTACCCTTTTCCATGGCTCCGAGATTGAATTCACTCACGATGAGCGGCAGGGCCACCCCGGTCATGAACACAACCATGCCCTCAAAAAATTTACCAGCTGAAGCAAGAAACCAGATTCTCCACTGCATAACAGTCATGGGCGAAGAGGGCGCAACAGTGCCGTCTGCCCAATAAGGAGTCTCATCTATGTAATCCTGCACAGATCTGGCAGCAACTTCGCCGGATTCATCAACAACAGCCATACGGCCTTCTCCCCGATAAAAATTCATATGTTCGCCTTCCAATAACATAATGAACGCTTGTTTGTCCTTAACGCTAAGGATTACATAATGAATTATGTCGCTGCATGGCGGGAAAGTGACGAAATAAACAGTATAAAAAAAGAAGGGAGGACGACCTGCCAATCAGGTCGCCCACCCTTCTCTATCCTTGAAGCACAACTCCCTATGAGTCATGCATTCGCTATACATAATAGTTGTTTTAAAATTCTTTCGCAAGGCGTGCCCTCTTAACTGAGAACAATTTTCATTTTCTCCTTGACTCACTTATATTTGAAAAGCTAAACATCAATCGATTTTGATTATCAATCTTTTTTTCAACTAGTCATGGCAAAAATGAATATCTTCATACGCAGTGCAATTCTGGCACTCATAACGGCTATCCTGCTGACACCCTATGCGGACAGCCACGCCCATTGCCATGGTTCAGTAGGATCAGTAGAAGAATATTTCACCCACAGTCATCTCGGGGTTCCGATCTCCTTTCACTGCACAAGCCATTGCGAGCAGCGGGGACATGACTCTGATAATTCTGCGCACAGCGACGAACAGCACCCGCTTCAACATCACCACCATCATGAGGGGCCGATTGAATCCTGCAATACCGTTGTGGAACACTACGAATGGCATTGCGACACAGGCAATTTACACTTTCATTTTCTGGATAACCTTATCCCTGCGGACGAAATCCGGGAACATATGGAGACCTGCGCTGATTCTATTACAAATGCTATCGCCTGCAATCCTGCCCATGGCCCCGGTTTTGAGTCAGCTGTCCAATACCTTAAAAACTCCGACCTTTCATCATCATACCATATAAAATGGATCATCTTAAGCTCTTCTGACCTTTCCCCGCCCTCAATTTTTTAATTGAAAATTAATTTCATTTTCTTCTTGACTCATATTTCACACTTGTTTAGTCAGAAATTCAATTGACGTTGATTATCAACTTCTAACTCAATCGCAAAAACTAAACAGTCATTACAATACGGAGACACAAATGACTAAAAATATAAATCTTTCCAAGATACTTGAAGGACGCACCTACGCTGTGCTCGGGTTTGAAAGCGAAACTTCAGACTATGCACATAAACTTCGCAAAATGGGATTCATCGAAGGCACCCGCATCGCACTCGCTCCCATCAAAATTTCTGACCCCATGATCTTTGAAATCCGCGGCAGCCGTGTGGCCCTGCGCAAAAATGAAGCTGACCAGATCAAAGTAGAGGAAGTTTAACCATGCATAAAATAGATAGAATCGCCATCGCAGGCGTACCCAACTGCGGTAAAACCACCCTCTTCAATGCACTCACCGGGGCACGACAGAAAGTCGGCAACTGGCCCGGTGTTACAGTAGAAAAGATCGAAGGAACATTCTCCATGTCCGGCACCAAAGTCGAACTTGTAGACTTGCCCGGCACCTACAATCTCAGCCCGGACACAGAGGATCAGAAGGTTGCAGAACGCGTTATCCGCAGCGGCGAATACGACCTGATCGTCAATGTGGTCGACGCCACCAACCTTTCCCGCAACCTCTTCCTGACCATGGACCTCAAAGAACGCACAGACCAGATCGTTATCCTGCTCAACATGCTTGATGTTGCGGAAAACGAAGGTCTGGATATCGACGTGGATAAACTAAGTAAGGAACTGGACATTCCGGTAATACCGGTCATTGCGGTTGATAAGAATTCTGTCACAAAAGCTGCGCAGGCTCTCTCTGACGCTACGCAGAATCTTCCGGACCACGACTCCCACCCCACCCGTCAGGAAGTGATGGATACAGTTGAAAAATACAACTATATCGACACCATTTACAGCAAAGTACTCAAAGAGAAGAAAGACCGCAGCCAGAACTTCACCAACCGGGTGGATAACATTGTCATGAACAAGTTTGCGGCAATCCCCGTATTCCTTGTTTCCATGTTCCTGACCTTCTGGTTCGCCATTGGACTCGGTTCTGTATTCATCGACTTTTTCGATATCATGGCCGGACTTTTTTTCATTGATATCCCTGCAGAACTGCTGGCAGGAATCGGTGCTCCGGAATGGATCAGCGTACCCCTCGGCGGCATCGGTGCCGGTATCCAGACCGTAGCCACCTTCATCCCGGTGGTATTCTTCATGTTCCTTGCGCTGGCTATCCTTGAAGACTTCGGTTACATGGCCCGCGTTGCTGTTGTTGCCGACCGCTTCATGCGCAAAATAGGCTTGCCCGGCTCTGCATTCATCCCCATGGTTGTGGGCTTCGGCTGCACAGTACCCGCAGTAATGGCTGCCAGAACCCTGACCTCCAAACGCGACCGTTTCATGACCATTTTCATGGCCCCGTTCATGTCCTGCGGTGCACGTCTGCCTGTGTACGCCCTGTTCTGCGTGGCCCTGTTCGGAGCATATTCCGGTCTGGCGGTATTCCTTATCTACCTGTCCGGCCTTGCCATGGCTATTTTCACCGGATTCCTGCTTAAAAACACCCTCTTCAAAGGCTCCGCTTCACACTTTGTGATGGACCTGCCCCTTTATCACATTCCCAGAGCCGGTGCGGTATTCAAAAGTGCATGGCTGCGCATGAAGGGTTTTGTTAAACGCGCCGGGGTGATTGTTGTAACAGCTGTATTCGTGCTCTCCATGCTCAACTCCGTGGGTATTGATAACGGCAGACTGACCTTTGGCAATGAAGATTCCCAGAACTCCGTACTCTCTATTGCCGGAAAATCCATCTCCCCGATTTTCGAACCCATGGGCATCAAGGAAGAGAACTGGCCAGCATCCGTTGCCCTGTTCACCGGACTTTTCGCCAAGGAAGCAATTGTGGGCACAGTAAACTCCCTCTACTCCTCCATGGACGCAACCGCTTCTGCCCCTGAAGCCGAAGCAGCAACCGCAGAAGAAGCAGGACTCGACATAAGCGGAACTGTGAATGAGGCATTCGGGACCGTGATTGACGGCCTTGTGGGCGCGATCACTTCCGTGGACCTGCTCGGAATCGGACTGATCAGCGAAGACAGTGCCACTGTGTCCGAAGAAATCGGTGCCGACGTATCTGTCTACAAACACCTTGCAGCCAACTTCACTGTCTACTCCGCTTTCGCCTACCTGCTCTTCGTACTTATGTACTTCCCCTGCCTCGCTGTAATCGGGGCCACCAGACAGGAAATGGGCGGATTCTACTCTGCAGTGATGGCTATGTACTGCACCGCATTGGGCTGGTCAGTGGCTACCCTGTTCTACCAGATTGCTGAAGGTAGAAACGTTGTTTACATGGGAGTTGCACTCGCTATTCTCGGTGGCATCTATGCGACCCTCAAATATCTGGGAACACGTGAAGTAGAGCACGAGCCGCAATTAAAACCTTTAAATTTGTAACTGCCGGAAGCTAACGGAAAGTACCCGCCAGACATTTCCGTAGCATTCTTTAAAGCGGAGGCCTCCCAAAAAGGTCTCCGCTTTTTTGCATTCTAATCAACATACTGATATAATTATCCATTTCGACAAAATTCATTTACACCCGAAAGAAGTGCTCACTTTTTAATTATATGATACTTCAATTAACGCACTTAAACTTATAAACCGTATTTTTACCACAACTCAGCAAACTACCAGATAGCGATGAGTATAAAAAAATATTTAATTATTGCTTTTGGATCCATTCTCGCAGTCAGCATTTTTATGGGCGGAATAACCATCTACACCGCGACTTCACTGCAAATGGAGAACAAACGCGTAATCTATGCCCAACAACAACTGCGCTTGTTAAAAAGGGTCAAAGCAACCACCAACCGGATGCTTAAAGAAGTATCCGATTACATTTTGTTGCAACACATAAGTGAATTTAACGAATTCCATGAAGCCCGTAAATCACTTGAAAAATCATTACACACACTTCAAAAGACAATTAATGAAGAGATCAGTTACATAGAAAGGATAGGCAGTGACGAATACGAAGAAGAAGCACAAGAGAATCGGGTTTTCAATAAAATCAAGAACCAGCTCACTGAACTTATACAAATAGCAGAACTGGCTCTTTCCCATGCCCACAACGGTGACGTAAAAGAATCAATCAGGCTGATCGAAGAAAAAGTAGAACCTATTTACGATGACCAATTACGTGAATCAATCGACAAACAGATTGATGATGAACAGGAAGAGATCGACGATGTATACGCATCATTAACCGAAACTTTCACCATGTTCCAGATACAGGGCATAACAACACTGGGCCTGTTACTGGCAAACATCCTATTTGCTACCGGTCTTGCATACCGCTCCATCTACCGGCCCATAACCGGCCTGCTGAACGCGATGGATAATATCGGTCGTGGAGATTACTCAGTAAAATTTGAAGAAGGCGACGGGGAAATAGGACAGCTGACACGAAGCCTGAAAAGAATGACCCGAGATCTGACAGACACTCAATCGCAACTGATTCAATCATCCAAGCTGGCATCCATAGGGCAGCTGTCCGCCGGGCTTGCTCACGAAATCAACCGCCCTCTCTCAGAAATCAACACATATGTTCAAACCATGCGCAGGGAAATTTCCATTCTGGACGAAAGTTACGGACTGAAAGAATCTACAGAAGTAATAGAAAATAAAGCACAACAGATCACCCATGTTGTAAACCACCTCAAACAATTTTCCCTGCAAACGGATTCAGCCAAACGCCAGCTGAAGGTGAATCAAGTGGTCGGGTCATCCTTTACGCTGCTAAAACAACAGCTGGATTCCCATAAAATAAAACTGCAAACCGACTATCACGAGCAGTTGCCCGCAATAAAAGGCAATGAGAATGAGCTTGAGCAGGTATTTTTAAACATCATAAGCAACGCCCGTGATGCGATCTGCGCAAGATACGACCTTTCGGAAGGGATCATTGAAGTCAGCACCGACTTCAACCATGCAGCAAACAACATCGAAATCTGTTTCCGGGATAACGGCTCCGGAATCAGCCATGAAGACCTGCCGTTTGTCTTCGACCCTTTTTTCAGCACCAAAAGTAAAGAAACCCATTCCGGGCTGGGGCTTTCCGTTGCTTACGGCATTATCCAGCAGCATGGCGGCACTATCGTTGTTAAAGAAAGCTCGCGGGACGGGTCGGTTATTGAAGTCAGGATTCCGGCGGCTGGGCAAGAAGGGGCATAATATCTGTCCTCTTCCATTGCTGAACAAAATACACAATTATGAAACAACTACTTCCTCAAAAACTTACCAAGAAACAAACAGCCATATCCTGTGCGTTACTGATATTAATATTCATATTGAGCAAATACAATTATGTACGCATCAGTGATGACCTTACGCCGGAAATGTTCATCGGGCCGGCACCGGGCGAAACGATTACTCTGGACAATCCCGGAGGCGCGGTCACAAAACGCACCTGTCTCGGAATTTCTGCAGACGGCGTATATACCATGGAAGAAAGACTTATTTTTCCTCCCCCGCCATTTCCGGTAGATCCCAAGGCAAAGAAAGCTCCCACTGAATTACCGGAAGGATTCACTTCTCTTCCTATCAAAAACAATGAACTGATCACCCGCTATACCCAGCAGGCGGTAGAGACAAAGATAATCTACAAAGAAATTTCCCCAAATACAGAAGAAGGAGTGACCATAGACCTTGCAATGAATGACCCGGATTATAAAAAAGAACACAAACCGAAAAAAAAGAAATACACAAGCAGAATAATAGACGAAAGCGAAGAGGTCATCCTAGGCAAAAAAAGACGAACTCTGCGTGTCGAAGTGATGGAAGGCAGCTATTCCCCAACAACAAAGGTTTTCACCTTCGCATCTGAACTGGGCATGATCCGGGGCGAATATCGTTTTATGGGATTTCCAATCGACATGCTGCTGGAACTGCGGGAGGATTAATTAAATAAAGAATTACGCACATCGGTAACTAGTTCGATGTATTTTTTTACTAATCCGTCACCACCTTCCATGTGCCTGCGGTATGCGAAGGCATAGGCTTTATAATTTTTAGATTGCTTGTCTAAAAACACTTGCATTTGGTTCATTTCTTCTCGCACCTTTTCTAGTCTATTTTCAGCCTCAAGAATTTCGTCCTTTTCAATTTGCGAGCCACCACTCCGGTCCTTCTTCTCTTGGATGCTATCATACAAGACCCTCCATTCAGCTTCCTTCTTCAAAAACTCTTTAAATTGATCTAGATTTTCTTTTTTTAGAAAAGCATCTAACGCGTTCACAATATCTCCCAGCAATACATGCATTGCAGATTTATTACGAACAGATACTCTTTCCTCAATTGCCTTAATAATAAATACTTTTTTCCTATGATAAAAAGATTCAAGCAATTTTGGATCAGAAAAATATTCTCTAAGACTTTGTTCTATTTCATCTCCAATTTGATAATATATATTATCAATCGGATTTCTCTCGTCTCTATAAGACTCCCAGCCGACATAAAAATTGTCCTTAGGAGATTTAAGTACCTCACGGTAGTAATAAAACCCTAACTGTTCTCGAAATAACGAAGCATAATTATATGGCATAATAGCTAGATAGACATGATCTATACTGGGCCAAAAGATATCCCACGCAACTTCCTCAACTAGCTTATCGCTAATAACTTCCTCAGGAGCACTTGGTTTTAAACTTCCTAGAAAAAACTTGGTATACGCATCAAATAATTTAACATATTCTTCCTCAAGTTTTTTTACATAAATCGCTTTTTTTTTATCTTCAGTAGCATTCTTATGCACTACTTTCACAATGGGCATTACAGGCTTAGCCCCAGCATTCTCTACAACGACCTCATGGCTACATCCCTTCGAAAAAAACGAAACGACAAACCAAATTAAAGATGCACCAATCCCTGAAAACAACCATTTTTTATTATCATTAATCCATGAAAACATATTCCAAACCCATTACTAAAATATTGTATATGCAAAATTAATAAGAAAACACATTCAACTAAAAATAAAATAAAATCAAATACAATATCACACCCAAAAAAAGCTCCCCCTATCTTCCGATAGAGAGAGCCTAAAACTCAGTTTATTCCAATTCTCCCCTACGGCACAACACTCCCCACCTTCAAAGCGAAATCAAACACGCCCGCAGGCATCATGCCCAGGCCCAGAACCAGCATGGAGAGCAGCACGGCTCCGGTAAAGCTGAATGCGGAAGTATCCGGCAGCGGAACCCCTTCAACTGCGTCCTTGGTGTAGGCATGGCGGACCATTCCCAGATAGTAGTAGATGGAAATAGCGGTATTGATCCCGGCGATGATGATCAGCCAGTTGTAGCCGTGGTTCCAGCCGGATGAAAAAAGGAAGAGCTTACCCATAAACCCGGCCATGGGCGGCAAGCCCACCAGCGCGAATGATCCCACAGCCAACGCGAAAGCAAGGGCCGGGGCGCGCTTGTGCAGACCGTTAAGGTCATCCAGCTGCAGATTACGACCATCCACAGAGACGCGGCTGACCACCCAGAAACAGGTCAGGTTCATGGCCACGTAGGCCAGTGCGTAAAATGCAGCGGCCGCCAAGCCCTGCACTGTTCCCGAGATCAGACCGATCATGATGTACCCGGCATGGGCAACGGAGGAATAGCCGAGAATACGCTTCACGTCCCGCTGAACCAGAGCGGCAAGGTTACCGAAAGTCATGGACAAAGCACCAAGCACGGCAATCACGGTGGTGATGTCGTAGCCGGGCTTGAACATGGCAGCCAGACGGATCAGAATGACCACCGCGCCGAGCTTGGGCAGGGTCGCCACGAATGCGGCGGTTTCATTGCTCGCGCCCTCGTAAACATCCGGGCACCAGAAGTGGAACGGAAACAGGGCCAGCTTGTAGAACATCCCCAGCAGGAACAAGGCCATTCCGGTTACCGCCATGGGCGCGGCACTGAAAGTCCATGTTTTCTGGACCAGGTCCGCGAGGTAGGTGGTGTGCATTCCGGCGAGGATGTAGGAAAAGCCGTACAGGGCCACAGCCGTGGAAACCGCGCCGAACATGATATACTTGATAGCCGCTTCCGCCGCTCCGCGATCCTTGGCCCGCAGGGCAATAATGGCGTAAAGTGCGTAGGAGGAAAGCTCCAGCGCGAGGTACATGGTGATCAGTTCAACAGATGAAGCGAGCATCATGAGTCCCCAGCCGCTGATGGCAAGGAAGAGGAAATAATCCGACCTCTTCTCGTTCACCAGCGTAGGCTGGCGGGTGGCGTTGAACACGGTCACGCTGAAACCGATAGCAATGGCGACCTTGAAAAACTGCGAAAGCGGATCGACCTGATAGGCCCCGTGAAAGAACAGCCCTTCCTGCCCCAGCGAAAACAGCGAAACCGCAATAGGCAGCAGGGACGCAACGGGCAGCCAGACTCCGACCTTATGACGCATCTTCTCGCTGCCCACAGCCTGCACGAACAACAGGGCAATGATCAGGAACATGGAAAGTTCCGGCATGAAAGGATATGGATTCACATTCATTTCAATATCTCCTGTTGCTTACTTGATGATTCCCTTGAGGGAATTAAATGCCACTTCCGCGGGATTATCCTTTTCCATAGCCACAATCTTCGCCCCTTCCTTCACGTCCTTTTCCAGCTTGAGCAGCGAAGCGTCCATGACCTTGAAACAAAGTCCCGGCGCAAGGCCGATGTAAAGTACGAAAACCGCCGGAACAACCAGATAGGACCATTCACGCAGATTGAGGTCAGGCCATTCCTTCCAAGAAGTCGGGCGGCCCCAGGCCAGCTTGAGGGAAATACGGAGCATGTAAGCCGCTGCGACCATGGCTCCGGGCACCATGAGTGCGCCGATCCACGGATTCTGTTCAAAGGCACCCACAAAAACGAGAATCTCGCCCACAAAACTGTTCGTCCCGGGGAAGCCGAAAGAAGACAGCGCGAAAAGTCCCCAGAAGAACATGTAAGCGGGCATGTATTTGCCGAGTCCGAGGTTGTCATCAAGCTCGCGGCTGTGGCTGCGCTCGTAGACGGCACCGATCATCATAAACAGGCCGCCGGTGGTGATGCCGTGGTTAAGCATCTGAAAGAGCGCGCCTTCCAGCCCGCGCTGATTGAAAAGGAATATGCCCAGCGTGACAAATCCCATATGCCCTACGGATGAGTAGGCGATAACTTTTTTAATATCATTCTGCCCGAGGGCCACAATGCCGCCGTAAAGAATTCCGGCTATGGAAATGGCAATCATGAACGGGGCAAAGTATTCACTGGCCGCAGGGGTCAGCGGCAGGTTAAAGCGCAGGAAGCCATAAGTTCCCATCTTCAAAAGCACAGAGGCCAGAATGACCGACCCGGCTGTGGGAGCCTGCACATGAGCGGCTGGAAGCCAGGTGTGGAATGGAAACATAGGCACCTTGATGGCAAAGGCCAAAGCCAGCGCGAGAAATGCCCAGAACTGGAAGCTGAAGGCAAAATTCTGTTCCATAAGTTCCGGGATGGCAAAGGTTCCGCCCGCAATCCTGAAGGCGACAATTGCCACCAGCAGCAGTGCCGATCCGGCCAAGGTATAAAGGAAGAACTTCAGCGAGGCATAACGCTTTTCCGGCCCGCCCCAGACTGCGATAAGCAGGTACATGGGCACCAGCATGGCTTCCCAGAACACATAAAAGAGAACCAGATCAAGGGCGGTGAAGACTCCCACACAGGCTGCGGTCATGAACAGCAGACAGAAGTGGAATTCCTTGACCCTTGTTTGAATGTAAGTCCACGAACAGAGTACACAGAGCGGCAGCACGGCAATAGTCAGCACCACCATGAGAAAGCTGATGCCGTCAGTGCCGAGATAATATTCCACGCCCCACTGTTTGACCCAGTCCATGCGCTCCACAAACTGGAAAGCTGCGGATTCAAGCTTGAATCCGGTAAAGAGCGGATACGACAGTGCCAGTTCAACAATGGACACGCCCAACGTATAAGCCCGGATTTTGTCATCGCCTTTCAGGAAGAAAAGCCCGACAGCCGCCACAAGCGGAAAGAAAACAAGGACCGTTAAAACCGGATAAGCTACTTCTTGCATCTTACGATCTCCAGTATGCCTTCGGCGACCCTGCCGGGGGCCTTAAACCCTTTTCCAAAAGGGTTTAAGAATCCCAAAACGTTTTAGTAGGGCTGCGCCTCGTGTTAAGGCAATTTGTCAATTCACTATGTCGTCTTCACAAGCTAACTGCGAAGCTTATTGAAAGTTTTGGATTCGCCTCGTCCTGAGGCTCCCCCCTGCGAGGCGTTGCCTTTTGGGCAACGTCCAAATCCGCTTTCCTGCGGATTTGTGGAGAGTCCAGAGAACCCTTTTCCAAAAGGGTTCTTTGGCCGCCGGAGGCACTCTTCTATCCAAAATACCAGACAAGGCCGTAGACACATAAAGCGATAAACACTGCCAAGCCTAAATAATCCTGCAAACGTCCGGTCTGCATTTTCGCGCCCGTCTTACCGACATTACGCACGGTGTAGGCAGTGCCGTCGACCACGGTATCAATGCCTTTGCGGTCAAACCATGATGACCCGGCAGCGGAATCCATGAGCCACTTCAGGCCGATTATCCGGTAAACCGTGGTCCAGACTGAATCCACGTAAGCAATGGGACGGCAGACCAGCAGCAGCCCCATGTTGCCGATGAAGCGGTAGAGCTTGTCAAAATCGAGGTTGCGTCCGTGATGCGGAACGATAACCTTGCGCATGATCCAGAATCCCGCCCCAGTGAAGGCCAGCAGCATGGAAGCCTGCAAGAGGTGCCACGGGGTGTAGGGATGATATTCCACCGGGAAGGGCAGCAGCTTGTAAAGCATCTGCGGATAAACACCCTGCGCAAAGCAGAGGAAGGCCGCGATGCCCATGGCCACGTACATGTTAGTGGGAATTGGATTAAGCTTGATATCCGTCTTTGCGGGTTTATTCCAAAAGGCAAAGTACGGAAGCTTGATGCCAACCGAGAGGAACGTACCCACTGCGGCAATTTCAAGCCCCACCGCCAAGAGGGTATGGTGTGATTCCGCTGCCCCGGTAATGGTCATGGTCTTGGATACAAATCCGTTGAAAAGCGGCATACCGGAAATGGAAACCGCCCCGACCATATAAAGCAGCATGACCACAGGCATCTTCCCGACCAATCCGCCGAGGCGGTCCAGATCGGCAGTGCCCACCGCGAAAAGGATTGTGCCCACACTCATGAAGAGCAAACCTTTATAAAGGATGTGGGCATAGGCATGGGCCACCGCACCGTTGATGCACATGGCCGTGCCGATTCCGATGCCCGCGACCATATAACCTACCTGTGAAACAATGTGGTAGGAAAGAATCCTGCGCGCGTTGTTCTCCATGGACGCGTACAGCACGCCGTAGACCGCCATGAATGTTCCGGCTACCGCCAGCGCATAGACTCCGGAGAATCCGCGGGCCAACACGTAAACCGCAGTCTTGGTGGTGAAGGCACACATAAAAACCGCGCCGGGGATGGTTGCTTCGGGATAGGCATCAGGCAGCCATGCGTGCAGGGGCACAACAGCGGCGTTGACGCAGAAGCCGATCAGGATCAGCCAATCGTAATATTCCATGCCCTGCGGGTCCACAGGCAGAAAGGCGAAGGTACCTATTTCAGAATAACGGAGCAGCAATCCGCCGAGCAGGAACAGCCCGCCCAGCACATGGAACAGGAAGTACCTGAAGCCAGCCGCGCTGGAAGTCTTGGTGCGGTGCAGCCAGACCAGAAAGGTGGAAGCCACAGCCATGAGTTCCCAGAAAATGAACAGGGAAAGATAATCACCTGCAAAGACACAACCGAATGATCCGGCAACGTACAGGGCTGCCGAGGCATGGTGGGCTTTATCATCCATATGCAGAGCATAGATCATGCCGATCAGCGATTGAATGGCAAAGACGTTGGCAAAAACCAGCGAAAGCTTGTCCACCCTGCCCAGTACCAGCACATTGCCGAGATAAGGAATAACCCCGAAATTACCCAATGTGGCGGTAAAGACCACCGCGATGGCGATCACGGGCGGTATAAGCAGCAGCCATTTCCAATTCCTGCCCCGGAAGAACGGCAAAGCCATTGCCAGAGCGATAAAAGCCAGTGCCGGATGGAGAAAACCATTAATGGTCATTGTTTCCTCCTTCTGTGTAATCCTCTCCTTCTTCAGGTCCTACCAGAAAAGGCTGGATGAGCACCTTCATCAGGAAAACCATGCCCACTGAAGCAACAAGGGCAAAGATTTCCCAGAATCCGGGGTAACCATCATAGTGATATTCCACATGGTGCGGATGGATGAAGAAATTCAAGACCACCAGCAGCACAAGGAAGCCTGCGAACAGAATCTTCCAGAACTTCATATTCTGCGTGCGCTGGGTTTCGAACCAGTTTCCAAGTTTATCTATCATGGTGGTTCTCCTTAGAATTTACCGAACACGTTAATGAAGTTCAGGAAGGTCTGGGGATAAAGTCCCAGCCAGACCGAAATGAGAGCCGTGGTAAACAGTGGAATGACCATGCACAGCGGAGCCTCGTTGTATTGCTCGATATTGGCACCCTCTGCCGGGGCTTTAAAGAATGCCCGGTAGACAATGGGACCGAAGTATCCGGCATTGAGCAAAGTACTTGCCAGCAGAGCCACCAGCAATCCCCACTGCCCGATGGTAACCGCGCCTTTGACCAGATACCACTTGGTGGCGAATCCGCAGACCGGAGGCACCCCGATCATGGACAGCGAAGCAATGGCAAAGGCCCCGAAGGTCCAGGGCATGCGCCTGCCCAGCCCATCCATGAGGCTGATCTTCTTAAGGTGGGTTGCCACATAAATGGCACCGGCACCGAAGAACAAAGTGATCTTGGAGAAAGCGTGGTGGGCGATGTGCATCAAGCCGCCCTGCACTGCTTCCGGGGTCAGCATGGCCACACCGATGATGATGTAGGAAAGCTGGCTGACCGTGGAATAAGCAAGACGGGCCTTGATATCGTCCTTGGTCAGGGCGATAAGCGAGGCGGTAACGATGGTAAATGCTGCAAGGTAAGCCGTGGGCAGCCCCAGCCCCAATTTGTCCATGAGATCCACCCCGAAACCGGAGAGGATCACGCGGGATACCGAGAAAACCCCGGCCTTAACAACCGCCACCGCATGCAGCAATGCGGATACCGGAGTAGGCGCGACCATTGCCGAAGGCAGCCAATTGTGAAAGGGCATGAGTGCGGCTTTTGCCAGACCTGCGATATAAAGAATATAGGTGATGGTTACCAGAACCGGGTCGGCGTCTGCCGGGAAGATTCCCTGCGCCACATCGCCGAGATGGAAATCCAGGGTTCCGCAAAGCACATAGGTCATGACCATGGCCGGGAGCAGGAACAGCTTGGAGGTACCCATCAGGTAAACCATGTATTTCCGCGCTCCGTTGAAAGACACATCATCCTGATGGTGGGCAACCAGCGGGTAGGTGAACACGGAAATGATTTCATAAAAAAGATAAAGGGTGAAAATATTCGCTGAAAAGGCCACACCCACCGCACCGAAAATGGCCACCGCAAAACAGAAGTAATATCTGGTCTGGGCATGCTCATTAAGTGTGCGCATGTAGCCGATATTGTAGCTGGTGGCGAATACCCAGAGAAACGATGCGATGAGGGCGAAGATAAAAGCCAGCCCGTCCGCAGCAAATGAAACATTCACTCCCGGAAAGAGTGTGAACAGGGTGTATTCTACAATCCTGCCTTCCAGCACATCGGGGACCATTGAGGCAACCGAAAGAAAGGTCAGGATTCCGGCCCAGATGGATACGGCCTCACGGCGATTGATGTTCTCCCGGAAGAACCAGATGAAGAACGGAGCCACGAGAGTGATGCCGAGGGGGATCAGGATTCGCGCGCTGGTGATGAATTCAGTGCTAACTGTCATACGTTTACCCTTTCAGCCTTGTTATTGCGTCGGTTTCAACGGACTTGAACCGTTTTGCCACCACAATGATTATTGCCAGCACAAGGGTCGCTTCAGCAGCGGCCAACCCCATGACAAAGAGTGCGGCGATCTGCCCCACCGCGCTTCCGGCTTCGGTAAGCTGGGAAGCGGAAACAATGGACAGCCCCGCCCCGTTGAGCATCAGCTCCACTGAAATAAGCATGCCCACCAGCGACTTGCGCCAGACAATGCCGTACAGCCCGATAGCCAGCAGCAGGAGTGCCACCAGTTGATACATTAAAAGAGGACTCATGATACATTCCCCCTTTTCTTTCCTTTCTGCTCAAAGGCCAGCAGCACCGCCCCGGCCATGGCAGCCAGCAGGACCACCGAAATAAGCTCAAAGGCCACCGGATAATCTTCCAGCAGCCCCTTACCGATCTGGGTCAGCGGGACCTCAACCGGAATATTGATGGAAGCAGGCTGAAACTTGATCAGGATGAATCCGATCAGGAATACCGGAGTGATAAAAGTCAGGGCCGCCAGTGCGGACTTACCCGGCCTGCGGCTTCCGGCTTCCACGCCGTGGTCATCAGCCTGAGTGAGCATGATGGCGAAAAAGATAAGCACACAGACCGCCCCCACGTAGATAAGGATCTGCATAAAAGCCATGAACGGAGCAGCCATGAGCATGTACATTCCGGCCACACCCAGCAGGGACGCGATCAACCCTACCATGGCCCGGACCAGACTGTGTGCGCCCACGGCTATGCACCCGCCGCCCAAAATCAGCAGCGTGTAGACAGCAAAAGCGACTTTAGCGAGTGTTTCCATCATGATTCAGTCCCCGCTTCTTTTTCAACAGGTTCAGCTTCAACATTCTTGGGATTTTCCACAACTGTCTCTACGGCTGCAGCTTCAGCCTGTGCGCCGAGCCGGGCCAGCAGGTCCATCTTAAGTTCCTTGCGGTCAGTGACGGTCAGGTAGACATTGGAGGAGTAACGCAATGCCTTGGCCGGGCAGTTTTCCACGCATGAGCCGCAAAGCGAACAGAGCGAAAAGTCATACAGGAATTTCGCAGGTTCTTTGGGAGCTTTGGGCTTCTTGACCTTTTCGCCGCGTTCTTCCGCTTCTTTCATGGCCTGAAGCTCAGCCTCAGTAGGCTTGGGAGCCTTGGCCTTGACCACGGTGATACATTTGCTCGGGCAGGCGGTAACGCACATCATGCAGGCGATGCACTTTGGTTTTGCCGGATCTTTCGGCTTCCCTATCAGTTCCAGCGGTCCCCGGAACCCCTCAAGCTGCCCGGAGGTAACAGTCTCACGCGGGTAATGCAGGGTCACGTTTTTATCGGCAAAGTTTTTGCCCGTGACTTTAAGCCCCACGATAAGGGACCAGAGCGAAGAGACATCGTCCCAGAATTTTTTAAATACACTCATTAAGACGCCCTCCTACAGCTTCATCACAAAAGCGGTGATAAACAGGTTCAACAGAGCTAAGGGCATGAGCCATTTCCAGTTGATATTCAAAAGCTGATCGAAGCGTACGCGGGGATAAGTCCAGCGCAGCCAGATCATGATCAGCAGCAGGGTGTAGACCTTGGCGAGGAACCACCATGCGCCGTCAAAGAACGGGCCATGCCAGCCGCCGAGGAATAGGGCCGCAGCAACGGAGCAGACCACGATCATATTGGCGTATTCTGCAAGGAAAAACATACCGAAACCCATACCTGAATATTCGGTATGGAATCCGGCGGTAAGCTCACTTTCCGCTTCCGGCAGGTCAAAGGGAGCGCGGTTGGTTTCGCCCAGCGCGCTCACAAAATAGATAATGAAGGCCAGCGGCTGCACAAACACATTCCACTGCCACGGCCAGCCGCCCTGCCCTTCCACAATAGTGGTCAGATTCAGGCTTCCGGTCATGAAGGCAATAGCCAGCACGGAGAGCAGCAACGGAATTTCATAAGCTACGGACTGTGCCACGCCTCGCGCCGCACCGAGGATGCCCCATTTGTTGTTTGATCCCCAGCCGGCCAGACAAATTGCCAGCACATTCAATCCGGCGAATGCCAGAATAAGCAGCAGCCCTAAATTCATCTCCATTCCGGTAGCTACAGGACCGAAAGGAATAGGCAGAAAAAGCAACAGCACCGGGAAGAAAGATAATACCGGGGCCATCCAGAAAAGCAGCTTATCCGCGCCCTTGGGAGTGAACAATTGTTTCCCGATCAACTTAACCGCATCAGCCAGCGGTTGCAGCAGCCCCTGCGGCCCCACTTCATAAGGTCCGGGTCTGCGCTGCACAAATCCGGCAACCTTACGCTCAAGGTAGACCAGCACCAGCCCGTTAAGCCCCACAAAGGCAGCAATCGCCACTAAGGCTATGAGTAATTTGATAAGTTCTACTGGCATAAATTTTCTCCTGACTACCGATCAATCTCAGGGATGACCATGTCCAGACTACCCAGAATCGCTACCGCATCTGCCAGCATCGTCCCCTGCGCACATTCGGCGAAAAGCGACAGGTTGGAGAATCCCGGCGCGCGCAGCTTAATCCGGTAAGGAACCTTGCTGCCGTCACTTACGATATGGATTCCGACCTTGCCGCGTGCGCCTTCAGTACTGAAATACGCTTCGCCTGCCGGAGCCTTCCATGTAGGCTTGGGAGCCTTCTTGATGATGTGTTCGCCTTCCGGAAGCTGCTCAAGGGCCTGCTCCACAATGTTCAGGCTCTGCTCGATTTCTTCCATGCGCACCATGTAGCGGGCCATGGCATCAGCTTCATAATAGACCGGAACTTTCCAATCAAAACGGTCATAAATGGAGTACGGCTCGGCTTTGCGGGTGTCGTGTTCCACCCCCGCTCCACGGATAAGCGGCCCGGTTGCGCCGTAGCGGTTGCACATATCGATATCCATATAACCGATCTCTTCGATACGTTTACGCAGGATGATGTTGTCGGTGACCAGATCCTTGTACATGGGCATGCGCTCGCGCAGCCGTTTGATGAATGCGGTACATTCTTCGGCAAAACCGTCATTCAAATCATGAACCACCCCGCCGAAACGGAAATTGCTGTAGGTCAGCCGTGCCCCGGTCACCTTCTGCATCATGTCCATCATAATCTCACGGTCATCAAAACCGTACATAATCGGGGTAAATGCACCGAGGTCCAGCAGGTACGCGCCCCACCAGAGCAGGTGCGATGAAATACGATTCAACTCGGTAAGGATGACCCGGATATATTCAGCCCGTTCAGGAACCTCGATCCCGGCCAGCTTTTCCACTGCGCCCACGTAGGCATGGTTCCACGCCAGCGGATGCAGGTAGTCCACACGGCCCATATTGGGGATAAACTGGACCCAGCTTTTCACCTCGGCCATTTTTTCATGCATACGATGCAGGTAACCCAGCACAGGTTCGGCGCGGACGATGTATTCACCGTCCAACTCAAGGATGACCCGCAGAACACCGTGGGTGGACGGGTGCTGCGGTCCCATGTTCAAAATCATGGTATGCTCGTCCGCACCCTTTTCAAAGTGGTTGGTGTAGTAATCACCTTCAGGAAATGTATTCATAAGATGCCTCCGGCGGCCCCTTCGGGGAGACCAAAGAAACTTTTAGTTTGGCTTCGCCAGCGTTTAAATTAAATTTGGCATTTACTCTTCTGGTGCTGCCTCATCCGGTTGCTCTTCATCAAAAAGCGTAAAGCCTTCTCCTTTAAAAACGATCTTTCCGGGATTGAGAATCTCACGCAGCGGCTTGCGGCCTTTGTCATCTTTAAGCAGAACCCCGTTGGGAGTTTCCGGATCAAGGAGCAATGGCAGGAGATTGGGATGTCCGGCAAATTTAACGCCGTGAAAATCATGACACTCCCGCTCATGCCAGTCCGCTCCCTGAAAGATGGAGGAGATGGACGGCAGTTCCGCTTCATCCCGGCAGACCAGCACCCGGTGGGCAATGCGGCCCGGCTTGGTGAAATGTGCGTAATGATAGGTGATCAGGAAACCTTCAGCCACATCGAGAGCATCGATGTTTTCAAGGTGGTAGGCTTGTTTGAGCATGGCCTCTGCCGCCTGCATAATGTCATCGGACATGAGGAAAACATTCATGGTGATGCCGGAAGTCTCGACACTTCCCTTGCCGACCATGAGCGGGGTTACGGGAAGGCTTAATTGCCCTCCCATGGCTTTAGCATCCATCATAAGGCACGCTCCTTCTGTAAATCTTCAGGCACAGGCCACCAGCGTTTACCGGTCACCTTTTCCTGAATCTGGAACAACCCTTCGAGCAGGGCTTCGGGCCTTGGCGGGCATCCCGGCACATACACGTCTACCGGGATGAGATTATCCACCCCTTCAACAATGCCGTACTGGCCCTTGAACTTGAACGGACCTCCGGAAATGGCGCAGTTGCCGAGAGCAAGAACCCATTTGGGAGCAGGCATCTGTTCATAGAGGCGAACAACTGCCGGGGCCATCTTTTTGGTCACCGTCCCGGCCACGATCATCAAGTCGGCCTGACGGGCGGACGGCCTGAAGACCTCAGCACCGAAACGAGCCATGTCATAGCGGGCCATACCCACCGCCATCATCTCAATGGCGCAGCAGGCCAGACCGAAAGTCATGGGCCAAAGCGACATGGAACGGCAGATATTCATGGCGTCTTCGGCAAGTTCGAGACGGACCAAGCCGTCCTCCACCACATGCCCGCCGGGGGTCAGGAGATCTTTCTCGGCCATGTGAAAACTCCTTTTTTCCAGAAATAAATAATCGCGATTGCAAGAACAGACAGGAATCCGGCAACCTCAATGAAATAGAACATCCCTTCTGTATGGGGATACCAGACTGAAACCGGGAAAAGATAGAGAACGTCCACATCAAAGGCGAGGAACAGCAGGGCGTAGACATAATAACTGATACCGAACTGATTCCATGCCCTGCCGTGCGGTTTCATTCCGCACTCATAGGACATGCCCATGTCCCCGCCTTTTGCACGGGGATGAACGAGGGCAGACAGGATGAGAGGTCCGCCCGCAAAAAGAAGCCCACCTATCAAGAACATGAAGATGGCGAACTGAAGCCAGGAAAAAACCATCCTTCCACCTCTCTTACGTTTTTAGAATTAGTAACACAAAAAGAGCACTAATTGGTTTTTTATAAAATTGCAAACTTGCCGTAAGAAAAAGTCTAAAAAAAATCTGAAAAAGTTTTTAGTAAATATATCTCACCGCCCCTTTGCTGTGTCAAGGAGACTTAAAATATTTACACGGTAATCGAACTGTTAAAGCACCGATAGTTAAATAAATCACAATTCAATCAACTATAAATACAGCAAGTTGAACTCACAGCAGGCAAGTAAAATAAATTTTCCGCTTACTAATAGCACAATTCACAGCATTCACAATAGTTCATATACAAATTATTTCGACACACCAAGGATTTAGCCACGTGAAAGCACATAAAATAAGGGCTGGGAGAAAGAAATATATTTCACAAAATCCAAACAAAACGAATATAGTATCAAATTGACACAACAATACCCAGCCCCGACAAAATAATGGTAATCAGCTGATAAAAAAGGGTGTTTCCACCGACAAGCAGCAGAAACACCCTTTGAACAATCTCAACCTGAGCAAAAAAAGATACAGTAAGAAAAAGTGCTAAATCAATCCTTTCCGGAATAAAAACAGAACTTCCGGTCCGGTTCCTCCTTGACCAGATACATTGCAGTGTCGGCTTTTTTCACCAGCTCTTCAGCGCAGCATCCATTTTCAGGATAAAGACTGATACCGATAGAAGCCCCTACGGAACAACAGATATCGTCAAATATAAATGGATCGTTCAGGCAGTCAATAAACTCTTCTGCGACCCGGGCAATACTCTCCTTGTTGGCAGGCCGCTCCAGCAGCACACAGAACTCATCACCGCCCAAACGGGCAAAAGTATCAGAAGACCGCAAACGGGCTTTGAACCGTTCGGCCACCTTGCCAAGCAGCATGTCTCCGGTATGGTGCCCATACTGGTCGTTGACCTGCTTGAAATCATTGAGATCAATAAAAAGCAGGGCCAGCGTTTCCCCGTAACGTCCGGCATTGGAAATGGATTTACCAAGGCGGTCAAAAAAGAGATAACGATTGGGAACTCCGGTCAGGGCATCAAGGGTAGCCTTCTCCTGCAAATCAAGTTCACAGAGTTTGCGGTGGGTAATGTCTTCCACCACGCCCTCAATATAAAACTCTCCGCCTTCTTCAAAAATGCGGCAGCTTTCAGATATCCAGATCAGTGAACCGTCTTTGCGTCTGAAACGCAGTTCATAATCCGTGAGCGACTTTTCCTTCATCAGTTTTTTGAGGAAGGCTTTGCGGTCACCGGGATTTTTGTAGAGCGTGTCAGTATGGACCATCTCTACAGCTTCTTCAGGGGTTTCATACCCTAAAATCCGGGCCAATGCCGGATTGATCTCTTCAAAGCCGCCGTCAAGGGTTGACCGGAAGATCCCCTCCACAGCCCTCTCAAAGATGTTGCGGTACTTCTCCTCGGCAGCACGCAAGGCTTTTTCGGTTTTGATGCGCTGGGCAATCTCCTGCTCCAAACGGTCTTTCTGTCTTTTCAATTCCAGAAAAACCCCGACCTTTCCCCGCAAGGTAGCAGGATCAATAGGCTGAGTAAGAAAATCCACAGCCCCGGCTTCGTATCCCATACGGGCATAAACCGGATCTTTATAAATAGCGGTCAGAAAAATGATCGGAACCAGACGGCATGAATCCATGCCTTTAATAAAACGTGCAGTTTCATAACCATCCATCCCGGGCATCTGCACATCCAGCAGAATAAGGGCAAAATCATTTTTCCGGCAAAGCCCTATTGCCTCCTCCCCATCCACAGCCTTGTACAACTCCGCCCCTTCGTCTCTCAGTAATCTCTCCAGAAGGGTCAGGTTGACGGCATTATCGTCCACCAGCAATATTTTCAGGCTATTTTCCATGTTTTTCTCAGTTAATATAAAATCAAATTTTATAAAACCCATAAAAACATAATCACAAAACTAAAACGCCGAAGAATTTTCACATATTAAACCCCACAAAATAACAAACACTGTTCTCAAAAGACCCTCCTTCGCAAAACGATCATCTCCATCGAAGACAACACTACCATCAATACTTTTAACATATCAAATAGGCACAAATTATATATTAGACATATAGAACAGCGTTCCATATAAACAGATCAACGGAACACAAAAAGGAAGTCGCAAACAGCAAAAGACCTCCTTACCAAGATAAATATTTCATTTTCAACCTTTGTTCATCACCAGAACAAACATCCTTTCTTCCAGACGGCAAAAGGGAGGTTTGGCGCAACCTGACCCGAACGCCGCAAGCCCCGCTGACGAGGATTTCACCCCCTCATCCAGCGGGGTCTTTCTTTTGGTGGTCATAAGATTACAATTAAGCAACCATTGCGAATCAGGGTTGACTTTTCCCACATAGATGGGCTTTCTGCTTCAAATGACCGCACCTGCTGACAAAAAACACACCTCATGGGACCGCAAAGCCATGCTGCGTTTCCTGCGCTACACCTGCGTAGGCGGCGGAACCTTCCTTTTCGATCTGGCCATGCTTTACCTTTTCACAGATGGATTCGGGTGGTCCCCGGTTTTCGCCGCGGGGCTGGCCTTCTTCATTGCGGTCTCACTCAACTATTACATCAGCCGCAGGCTTGTTTTCAAAGGCACAACCCGTGAATTCAAGCAGGGTTATCTAGGCTTTCTGCTCATTGCCGGAACCGGACTGGCCATCGTTACCGGGGGCATGTACATCATGGTTGATATCTTCAAGTGGCAGTACATCATCTCAAGAATTCTCGTATCTTTCGTAACCGGGATGTGGAATTACCTGCTCAATCTTTATGTTAATTTCAAAGTCGCCGGAAAACCGCTCCTGTAGCCCCTTGCTTTCCTTTTCATAGCGGATTATTTCTCGCTGATGAATTTTTTTGATTACCTGCGCGTGCAATACCGTAAATGGAAGCTGAAAAAAAATAGGCAAGCCGTTGTTGTTCGCGGGTCCTGCAATTTATGCGGAAGCTGTTGCCGGTCCGTATGCTTGTCAGTTGGAGGCAGGTGGCTGAAAAGCAAAAGGAAGTTTTACAAGGAAATCAAAAAAGACACTTCTCTGGCCTGCTTTGAAATCAGCGGTAAAACAGAAGAAGGCTACCTGAAATTCACCTGCACCCGCCTGAACGATAACGGCACCTGCAGCGATTACGAGAACCGCCCCAAACTTTGCCGCAGCTTTCCTTCCCCGTCCATCTTTATGGAATTCGGACAGCTCCCCAAAGGATGCGGGTTCCGCATGTCCACGGAAATTGATTTCGAAAAAGTACTGGATGACGCCATCAACAACAAAGAACATATCAGTGCCGGACACATTCCGGATTGATTACGCCGGGCAAACCGGCATTATTTCCATTATTTCCGAGTTTTTCTTGCCCCGGACCATTGATTTTTCCTGCATTTAAACGCTATTTTGAATCCGCTGCTGATGCAGTGTGATCTTTATCAACATTTATGGTGGATTGGAGTCATCATGAACAATGAAATAAATATAGAATTCGGTGACGGGAAAAAGCTTTCAGCTGTAAGCGATAACTACTGCATAGATATTGATATGCCGGTATCTGAAGGCGGAGAAGGATCCGCCCCGGAGCCCATGCATCTTTTTGTGGCTTCACTGGGAACCTGCGCGGCACACTATGCCCGTAAATTCTGTGAATCAAAATCCCTGCCCATGGATGGACTGGGACTAAAAGTACGCTACAAATATAATGAGGAAGGAAACAGGATCAGCAAATTCACATACGAACTGACCATCCCGGAAGGCTTTCCTGAAAAATACAAAGCCGCCCTGCTCCGTGCGCTGGACCTCTGTCCCATTAAAAAGCTGCTCTTAAGCCCGCCTTCTTTCCAACTGGAAATAGTTTAAATGATTTCTGCTGAATTTCATAATTCAGCTAAAAGCGGATAAGTGAAAACTTGTCCGCTTTTATTTTGAAAACATTCCCAAGATCGTACAATACCGTTCCTCCGCTGCCCGGCTATAAACAGGGCAATTAAATCACCTTAAACCATACGGAGGAACTAATGACACCTACTGAATTTTCTACTCTCGCTGCAAACGGCGCAATTGAAACCATTGACGGAACCATCAATTGTACCGACCTTGACTGGAACCCGCACCCGGCCTTTAAAGGTGTGCATCTGAAGCACCTTGTTACCGGAGAAACAACAGAAGGACAGCTGAGTTGCCACATAGTACGCATTGACCCCGGCTGCACCCTTGAACGCCACATCCACGAAAACCAGTGGGAAATGCACGAAATCATTGCCGGAAACGGCGAGGCCGCGCTTGCAGAAGCAAAAACCACCTACCATCCCGGCAAATCAGCCATAATTCCGAAAGGGGAAGAGCACAGCGTAAAGGCCGGAACAGAGGGGCTGACCCTGCTTGCCAAGTTTTTCCCGGCTTTGATATAAGCGGATACACATGAAAAACAAAAACCCCAAACTGATCTTCCATGAACCGGAGGGACTGCCCCACGTGGCTCTTGTTGAAGCTTCCGGCATCAGCAACCGCTTTCCGCGCCATGTCCACTTCAGCTACATCTTCACCTTGATCGATCAGGGTAAATGCAGGATCAATTTCAATTCCGACACAATTACGTTTAAAGCCGGGGAGCTGTGCATACTGCCCCCCGGCACTGCCCACAGCTGCGAAACAGTCATCAGCCGGACCTCAAAACAACATTCCTATCGGGCCCTGTGCGTTAAAGCGCAGTATATGGCAAAACTCAGTGCTGAAATATGTGACCGCTTCTGCGGAGAACCGGATTTTGATCCCATCCGGGTTTATACTGATTATGACCATACATCGTTTGATGAACTGTTTGCCCTGATCAATACTCCGGGAACAGAGCCAGAAAAACAGGCCGCGCTGGATTCATTCCTTTATCAGATTATCGAGACACACAGCTGCGGCAAAATCATTGCTCAAAAAACAGGCCCGCAACATGGTGCCCTGCACAGGGTTAAAAATTTCATAGATCAAAATTTCCAGCAAAAACTCACCCTGCAAGAACTTGCACAGACAGCCTGTCTCAGCCCGTTTCATCTGCAAAAACTTTTTGTAAATAAATACGGCCGCTCACCGCAGGAATACATCATCTTCAAACGGGTACTGGAAGCGCGCGCCCTAATCGAAAACAACACACCGCTAATTGAAGCTGCACTTAAATCCGGTTTTTCTGACCAAAGTCATTTTTCCCGCCACTTCAAAAAGGTAATAGGAATTTCACCGGGGCAATTTTTAAAAGAGAACGGGTAGCATCCCCGAAGCGGTATTGATAGAATTCCCCGATACAAAGAAAGCACAGCGCAAAGCAGAATAAATAGTGAATATTTTTTCTGCAAAGTCGGTTGACTTACATTGCATGAGAGCTATTCTTTTTAGAAATAAAACCTCAAAAGGAGCGAATTAATGCTTAAAATAACCGAAAAAGCAAAAGAAGTTCTTGATCAGCACTTTGAAGAAAAAGAAAAAGAACCTGTACGCATATATGTAGCTTCCGCATGCAGCGGAACCCGTCTTGCCCTTGGAATCGATTCCGCCAAAGACGGTGATGAAACCATCAATCTTGAAGGATACGACTTTGTCGTAGACAAAGAACTCTTCGAACAGGCCAAGCCTATGGTTATTGACCTGACCCCCATGGGAATCGAGATCTCCTCTTCCCTCGTATTCGAAGAAGCCCAGGGATCATGCGGCAGCTGCTGCGGCGGTTGCTCCTAGCGATCTATAAAGCACCATCTGCTTTGTCGCTGCGAAAAAGCCAGAAACTCACGTATGTGTATACGCTTCGTTCCTGCCTTTTTCTTGCTCCGCGCATCTGGCACTTTCTAGACCGCTATCAAGTAAAAAAAACCGGGACCGTATGGTTCCGGTCTTTTTTTACTTATCAACTGCCATATGATAGATCAGCGCAATGCTGCTTAATAAAAACATCTCGCATATACTGACCGCTGTTCTGCTCTCTTTTTTGCTGTACGGATGTTCAGCCCACAACCATCCGCAAAAATTATCTCCCTATTCAGACTCCATAAGAACCATACTTGAGACTTCCGGCAGCAACCGTGTTGAGTTGGAAAACTTCCTTTCCCGCTATGACGGACAACCGGAAAAACGGCAGGCCGCTGAGTTTATTGTGTCCAACCTGCCGCCTGCGGACCGGGCCGGACTCTCTGCTGATGATCTGGCAGAAAACCTCGACTTTGCCTTCCTCGCCCGCGAATCCACACCATGGGGTAAAGAAGTTTCATGGACAGACTTCCTGCATTATGTGCTACCCCACCGGGTCAGTCAGGAAAAAGCGGTTAATTGGCGCAAAAAATTTTACACTGACCTACTGCCGCTGGTTTCCCAGTGCCAAAGCATGGAAGAAGCGGTTCTGGCAGTAAACCGCTGGTGCTTTTCCAAAACCGGATTCAAATCCACCCAACGCTGGGACCAGAACCCGCTGATGACCATCAACCGCGGCTGGGGCCGCTGCGAAGAAGCCGTAATCCTCACCGTTTGCGCTTTGCGAAGCGTCGGAATTCCCGCACGGCAGGCCATGGTCCCGGCATGGCAGCATTCCAACGACAACCACACCTGGACCGAAGTACAGGTGGACGGAAAATGGCATTACATTGAATCTGCAAACCCGGATTACGGGCTGGACCATGCATGGTTCAGCGGATCGGTACGCAAAGCCCCGCTGGTGGTATCCTATGCATACGGAAATATTGTTTCAGCAGATTATCCGATCCTTGGCCGCTCTTTCGGCTGCACCCTGATCAACAGTACCGGACGCTACGCTCCAGCCAGCAAAGCAACAATTCAAGTGCTGGATGCAACCGGAAAAGCTCTCCCCGAAACAAAAATATTTATCTCGGTTTTAAACTACGCATCTTTTCGCCCGGTTGCCGCAAAAATCTCAGACCGCGACGGCAAGGCTGAAATAACCCTCGGCCCCGGTTCAATGCTCATATCAGCAGCAAACGGAAACAGTTCCGCCTACGTAGGCTCAATCTGGATTCCCGGTGAACAAGCTGCGCGGGATAATATCCTGCTGAAACTTATACCCGGCAACCTTCCCATCGGAGAAGCATCCTTCCGCTTTGATTATAAGGATGAACTGAACATCCCGACTCCTCCTAAAAACTCCGAAGGGTCCAGAAAAGCGGAATTTGATTCCATAAAAAACAAACGTCTGCAAAAGCTTAACGGCATGCGCAAAGCTGCCGGGTCATTCTCAGCAAAACACGCCCCGTCCATTGCAAAAGCAGGCTTGAATACGCCGCAGCTGCAAAAGGCTATCTCCACCTGTCCTTCAAAACATCTGCCCTCCCTTTTACAATCCCTTTCCAGCATGGCCCCGGCAGACCTGCTTACAATCACAGCCGATGAACTTATCCTCAATGCCCGGATAGCAGACACAGCCAGAACAGAGGCAGCAGACAGCGGACTTAAGTATGACGACGCAATTTTCAATCAGTACGTGCTGAATCCGCGCATAATGTATGAACAAAGAAGCAACTGGCGTAAAGAACTGCATGGAAGATTCTCCCTGTCCAAAACCGGAAATCTAAAAAAACTGCTCCGCAAACTTGGACGTTTTACTGCTGAAATTTCGTCAATACAGCGTGGCCCCTTAGGCAATTCATTAAACCCTGAAGAAGTACTGGATACCCTCAAGACCTCGACGGCTTCAGAAATATGTATTTTCAATACTGCAGTACTACGCAGTGCAGGTGTACCTGCAAGGTATCTTGACGAACAACAGTGGATTGAATTTTACGACGGAAAAGAATGGCAGCCGTTTTATCCGCAAAACCCTAAACAGACCGGAAACAAAAATGCGACAACAGAAAGCAGGCACTTCTACTCCCCATGGACAACAGTAAAATTCAAAATTCCATCCTTCGACAACAAGCCAAAGGCACCGCAGTACTTTAAAGATTTCTCAATCTCCAGACTTATAAATAAAAGCCGCTTTCAACTAATTGAAAAGAGTGTAAACGGTAAAATGAACCCCCAAAACAAAACATGGGAAATATCTGTCCCGCAGGGGAACTACTTTTTGATCAGCGTAGATAGAAACGAAAAGAACGAGCCGAACATTTATATCCACAAAATAAAGAAATAAGGCTATCATATGAACAAATTCATGATATTTCATAAATACAAAAGTCCAACTTGCAAGTAACCGATTAATAAAGTATCCACTTTCTAAGATGCACGAACTGCTGGAAAAACAACTAAAAGACACCATCGGAAACCAGTCGGCTGAACTGGCCGATGAATTAAACGATTTCATCGAGCTGGTTGAGAAAACGTACTCCGGCCTTGATGCATCTACCCTTGTACCAGATTCCCCCGCAGTATCTATCTTGCAATTTATTCCGGACCCGGCTTTTATAATCAATAAAGACGGGGTCGTTGTTGCGTGGAACCCGGCACTTGAAACCCTGACCGGAGTCCCGGCAGAAGAAGTGATCGGCAAAGGGGACTTCGAACACATCAAAATAATCCACGGCAAAAGAACCCCCGGCCTTATTGATCTTGTCAACGGGTGTGAGGAAATCGGGGAAATCGAATACGAAGCCATCAGCCGCCGGGGCCGGGCCCTTGCAGCAGAAATATGCATCCAGAATCTAGGCAAACGCAAAAGCACCAACCTGTGGGTCCAGTCCGCCCCGATCCTTGATGAACAGGGTAATTCCATCGGAGCTATTGAATCTCTTCGCGATATTTCGGCAAGAAAACAGACAGAAAATATCAACGAAATCCTGTATAAAATTTCATCTGCCCTGAATTCAGCTGCAGACACCCCCATTTTCATCAAAGAAGTTCACGAAAGCCTTAAACCTTTCATTGATGCGGAAAACTTTTTCCTTGCCCTTTTTGATGAAGAAGAAATGGTCCTTAATTTTCCCTATTATGCAGATGAAAAAGATTTTATATCCCCCACCGAAACCATGCCGGTGGTTGAGGGAAAAAGCCTGAGCGTGGAAGTCATCAAGGCAGGACATCCTCTCCTTCTGGACGAACACGACTTTGAAGACCAAAGAACAAATAAAATCAACCACATCGGTTCTCCGGCAAAATCATGGCTGGGTGTCCCCCTGAAATTCGGTGATAAAATCATGGGCGTCATGGCTATTCAGTCATACGAACAGGCCGGGGTATATACATCTCAAGACATAGACCTGATGGTTGCAATCTCCGAACAGCTTGCCGCGGCACTGCTGCGCAGACAGGCGGAAACAGCCCTGCTGGAAAGCGAGAAAAAATTCCGTTCAATTTTCGAAAACGCGACAGTTGCAATTTTCCAGAGTTCTGCATCAGGCAAACTGACCGTAGCCAATCCGGCACTGGCCAGAATCATGGGCTATGACAATGTAGATGAGATGCTGACCGAGAATGACCGGGCCTCAAGATTTATCTATGACCGGGGAGGGCGTCAGAAATTTCTGAAGCGGTTACTTCTGGACGGTTCGGTAAACGGCATGCTGCTACGCGTTAACCACCGTAACGGTGAAGAAAAATGGGTTACCATCAACGCCCGAACATCTTACGATAAACACGGAAAACCCATCCTCTATACCGGCACAGCATTCGATTCCACTCTTGAAATCGTGGCTGAACGCAAAATTTTCAGACACAAATCCCGGTTCATGCAACTCTTTGAAAGCTCCCCGCAAGCCATCGCCCTGACCGACTCCAAAGGCAATGTGGTGGATACCAACCGGGCATTCACCAACCTATTCGGTTATTCCACAGACGAAGTGGGGCCCTGCTGTGAAAACCTTTCCCCAAGCAACAGCGGAAAAATAAAAGCCAACGTAAAAAAAATCCTCGACGGCGAAACCTACCGAACCGAGGACATGCGCAGACACAAAAACGGCAGACTGATTCCGGTTTCAATCCTCGGCTATCCGTTCATGTATAATGATGAAATTTCGGGAACATTCATAATTTATGACGATATTTCACAGCGCAAAGAATATGAACGCAGACTTTCCTACCAGTCCCTGCATGATTCCCTCACCGGACTGCCGAACCGCACATTTTTCCTTGAACGGCTGGAAGAAGCATTGGACATATCCCGCAATATACCGGAACGGACATTTGCCGTGCTCATGCTGGATATCGACATGTTCAAGCGCATCAACGACAGTCTCGGACATCAGGCCGGGGATGAACTGCTCATCAAAGTGGGCAAGAGGATCAAAGACTGCCTGCGTCCGGCTGACACTGTCGCCAGAATGGGCGGCGATGAATTCGCGGTGCTGATTGATGATTTTACCACCCCGCAGCAGGTAATCCAGATTATCCGCAACATCCGCAATGAAATCCGTAAGCCGGTAAATATTTCAGCCCGCGAAGTTGTAATCAGCTCCAGTATCGGCATTGTTTTCAAGACCTCGACCTACGAACACCCTGAACACATTGTGCGCGATGCCGACATCAGCATGTACAAAGCCAAAGAACAGGGCGTAAACAAATTCAAGGTCTTCAATAAAACCATGCACGAGAAAGCCCTGCAAAGCCTGCTCATTGAAACCGAAATCCGGCAGGGCATCCCGGAGCGGGAATTTTTCCCATACTTCCAGCCGGTCTACAGTATGCAGAACCGCAATCTGGCCGGATTTGAAGCACTGGTTCGCTGGAACCATCCGGAACGCGGCTTCCTGACCCCGGACCAGATCATCCCCGTGGCAGAAGAAACCGGACTGATAGTCGAACTGGACCGGGTCATCCTTTTCGATGCCTGCCGGGCCATGGCCGCATGGATTAAAAATTTCCCCAATACCGAAGACCTTTTCCTGACTGTAAATCTCTCCCCCAGCCAGCTCTCCAAACCGGACCTGGCTGAAGCGATCCAGACGATCATCAATGAAACCGCCATTCCCACGGACTGCCTGAAATTGGAGATAACTGAATCAGCTATCATGGAACGCAATGCAGCTTCCTCCCTTAACCTGAGGAAAATCGGGGAAATGGGCATCAGGCTGGCGGTGGATGATTTCGGCACGGGCTACTCTTCGCTGGCCCAGCTGCAACGTTTCCCGGCCTCCACCGTAAAAATCGACCGTTCCTTTGTCAGCCACATGGCCGGAGACCACGAATCACTCGAGATCGTGCGCGCGGTCAACGCGCTTGGCCACAGCCTTAGCATGGATGTCATTGCCGAGGGAGTGGAGACCCGTCAGCAGCTTATACTGCTCAATGATATCGGCTGCGATTATGTACAGGGATTTTACTTCGACAAACCGCAGACCATGGACGATGCCGAAAAACTGGTCAAAATGCGTTCCGAAGGGTTCTGCCCTCCCGGATTGACTTCAATATAATCACCCTACTCTACTGCGATATTTCACTATCCCTGCTTGTTAGCTGGTCATTTTGCGTGTATATCCTGAAAAAAGAACTGTCATTTTCAGGAGTAAATATGAAACACACAATATCCGCACTGGTAAGAAACAAAACCGGGGTTCTGGCTGAGTCCTCAGCTGCTTTTCAAGACAACGGAATCAACATCACTTCCATTTCCTGCGGCGAAACCGAAAATATGGATGTTTCGCGCATGGTCATTTGCGCCGAAGGCAGCAAAGAAGAAATCACCAAAGTCACCGAAGAACTCAAAGCCATGGATTTCGTCATTCAACTTGACGACCTTGCCCGCAAAGAATTTGTGGACCGCGAACTGGTACTGATCAAGGTGGAAGTAAACAAAGACACCATGTCCCAGATCATGCAGATTTTCGAAGTTTTCCGGGCTGATGTTGTCGGCATGGGCCAGAAGACCATCACCGTCGAACTGAGCGGGGATCAGGAACGGGTTGAAGGACTGGTAAAAATCCTGCAGCCGTTCGGAATTAAAAGTTTATGCCGCACCGGCATGATCGCGCTTAAGCGCGGGGATGAATAGCACCCAGTTACAGAGTTGAATCGAACTAAAACTGAACATCCGAAAAAGGTGCGCATATGACCATCACATCACTAGATGAAATTGTTGCAGCAGTCCGAAACCATAATCAGCCGGCACGGGTGGCAATAGCCCCGTGTGCTGAAGAGTTTGTTATCCGCTCCGCCCTTACCGCACACAAAGAAGGCATTGCCGAACCCATTTTCATCGGCAACCGCGAAAAATCACTGGCGGTGGCAAAAGAACACAGCTTAAACATCGACGGTTTTGAATTCCACGAAGAGAACGACGATGCGGAAGCTGTAACCAAGGCTGTTGCATTGTTCAAAGAAGGTAAAGCCGATCTGATCATGAAAGGACTGGTCAGCACCAGCACAGTGCTCAAGGCCATCCTCAACAAACAGACCGGCGTGCCGACCAAAGGCATCATCAGCCATGTAAGTGTGTTTGAAGCTTCGTCAACACAAAGACTGATTCTGCTTACCGATGCCGGAGTGAACATCAAACCGAACCTGCAACGCAAGGCGGATATCCTGCGCAATGCACTGGATGTCGCCCGCAAACTGGGAATAAAAAAGCCCAAGGCTGCTGCCCTCGCTGCAACGGAAAAGGTAAACTACCCGGCCATGCCTGCCACTCTGGACGCGGACATTCTTGCCAAGATGGCGGCTGAAGATGCCTTCGGTGACGCGGAAGTTGCCGGCCCGCTGGCCCTTGATCTCGCTATTTCCCGGACAGCAGCCACCTGTAAGGGCATCGACAATCCGGTGGCAGGCTGCGCAGACATCCTGCTGACCCCGGAAATCGAAAGCGGCAACATCCTCTACAAGGCCCTGACCACCATTGCGGACAAAACAATGGCCAGCGTGGTAGTGGGCAGCGATGTCCCCATTGTGGTCTCCTCACGAGGCGACTCAGACAGTTCCAAGTTCCATTCCATTGCACTGGCCTGCTACCTTTCCGGAATGTGAACTTGAGTACTTTTTGCTTAACAACCGGCTCCTGTAACAAAACACAGGAGCCGACTGCCCAAAAACAAGGCGTAAGAAGATGAAAAGACTTATCACCGGATTTATGATCGCCCTGCTGCTGATCCCGGCTTGCGCCTTTGCCAGAACACTCACCTTCGCCACCGACCCTTTTCCGCCATTTTACTATGAAGAGGACGGAACCCCGAAAGGCATACAATACGAACTGGCCAAGATAGTATTCAGCAAAATGCAAACCCGTTTCAAAATTGTATTTGTCCCTTGGAAACGGGCCTTGCTGATGGCTGAATCCGGAAAAGTTGATGGGGTTTTCGGCCTGCGCAAGACAAAGGAAAGGCTGCGCTGGATGATTTATCCTGATGAACCGCTCATGGAAGTAAATACGGTAATTTTCAAACGGGTGGACAGTCCATTTGAATACACAGGTATTTCAGCACTGAAAGGAAAGAAAATCGGTATAATTAAAGGATATACCTACGGTAAAGAATTCGACGAGAGCACTCTCTTCAAAAAAGAAGAGGTCGCTGACCTGCGTCATAATTTCCTGAAAATGCTGGCCGGACGGATTGATATGGTAGCGGCTTACCGGGCCGTGGGAATCCATGTCTTGAACCAGATGGGACTGCAGGGCCAGATTATACCCTGCCCCGGCAAAATCCATGTCAGTCCGCTTTATATCGGATTCTCAAAAGAACCGGGAAATGGGAAAATCAGTCGGGAATTTTCCCGGATTCTCAATGAATTTAAAAAGTCGGATGAATGCAAAGAACTCATGCAAAGACTCGATATTCCGCAGGAATTGATTTCGCCATGCCAATAAAAACGTATAAATCAGGCATGGGCTGATGAGCAGAGAACCCAGACCCCAGAACCGATCAGAGCAATGCCGAATACGGAACTCATTGTAATATGCTCCCGGTAAATTACCGCCCCCAGAGGAATCAGGCAGGCCATAACCACTCCGTTCACCAGTATAGGCAAAGTGTTTACATTGGCTCCGGCCTTGTATGTAAGCAGCACACCTATTTCAATTCCGAAAACCGCCAACCCCAGCAGCAGAACAGGCCAGTTTTTAACGCTGACCACCTCCAGGACATCAATACGCCCGGTCTGGAAAAACATTCCCGCAAGACTGAAAATCATGGCAATGGCATAGGCAAAAGCCAGTGATCCGAAGATCGATCCGGTACCGGCAATACTTTTCTGGGCAAGGTGATAAATCACGGAAGAAGCCACAACGACCGCGATTGAACTGTAGAGAGCAAACATTTCATTTTCCCCTTAAATAAAGTAATCTTTTCTAAAATCATGCAAATTGATTGTTTGTTGAGATAACTAGCCCCGCTTATTAACTTTTACCACTGAAACTTATTCATTTACTGTATGAGCAAAAATAATGTTACCAAACTGGACCTGAACCTGCTGGTCATACTGGACACCATCTTTTCTGAACGCAGCCTGACCATGGCCGGGAAGAAGCTGTTCATGACCCAGTCTGCGGTCAGTCATGCCCTTTCCAAGCTGCGGCAGCATTTTGATGACCGCCTCTTTATCCGCCGGGGCAACATCATGGAACCCACCCCGCTATGCAAGACAGTTCAAAAAAACATCTCCCCCAGCCTTAAGACGATCATCCAATCCCTAGCCGACCGGGGTGAATTTGAACCGGCCTCTTCAAAACGGACTTTCTGCCTTGGGCTGAGTGATTACCTATGCAAACTCCTGCTGCCGAACATACTGCAAAAAATTGATGACACTGCGCCGGGCATATCTTTGCGGATCATACAGACAACCTATGAACAACGGGCGGAGATGCTGCAAAACGGCAAGCTTGATGTTTTTCTGGGCTGTACTCGAGACTACGGGGCCGGGGTTCTTAAAGAAAAACTGTTTGAAGACAGGGAAGTGTGCGTAGTCCGCGACGGTCATTCCATTCAGGGTAGGGTAATGGACGAAAAAGAAATGGCCGATAATGAATTTGCCGCCCTGTCCCTTTCCGAGACCGGACTGGGATTTCTGGAAGATTATCTCTACAGGAAAGGCGTGCAAAGGCGGATCAAAGTTGTGCTGCAACAGGAAACAGTCATCCCTGCAATTGTGGAGAATTCCGACCTTGTAGGCAGCGTGGCCCAGCGTCTTGCTGAGATGTACGCCAGAGAGGGAAGATTGCGAATTGTAAGGATGCCGCTGGAAAATACTGTTTTTGAAGTATTTCAACACTGGCACACACTCAATGATAATGACCCGGCGCAAAAATGGTTGCGCAGAATCATCAGCGAAGCAGCAGCCACATTGCCGTCATTGGATGCTTAATAAAAAACACTGAAAACTAACATCTCTGCTGAAAATCTGTTATATTCTTTAAGGTAAAGTCTTATTTTGCAACCACATGCTTGCGCTGTGACCTTTTTTTACCTAAAAGAGTAGAAGGTTATAACCAAATTTTAAAGTTGTCCCCAAAAGGAGAGACCATGCCAGTTAAATTGAGACTCATGTTATCCATTGCCGTAATTTTTGTGATGACCGCAGCGTCGGTTTTCATGGCTGGTTTTTCCACCTTGCAGATAACATTTCTGTGTATAGCCCTCGCGGCCACAGTTCTGGGTTTTGTATCCCTCAATTCAGGATTCAGCGGACAGTTGGAAGTATTGTCCAATTATCTGGTCGAGCTTACCAAGGCAGGCAAAAAAGCGTCCATCCCCGCTGGAATGGACGATGACATCCTCGCCGCAGCAAAAAAATCAGGCGAAGCAGTTTATGCCCTTGCCGAAGAATGCATTAAGGCACAGGAAGAATCAGACTCTCTGCGCGACCGGGTAGATTCAGCCGAAGCAGAGACAGAAAACGTGCGCAAAGAACTCGCTGAGCAGAAAGAAGCCCTTGAAGCTATTACCAAATCCGCAGCCAACGCAGGCGGCATTTCCGGAAAACTTTTTGCCGGGATTGAAGAGCTCAGTGCTCAGGTCAATCAGGTCAGTGCCGGTATGGATCTGCAGAGAGACCGTGTGACTGAAACAGCCACCGCCATGGAAGAGATGAACAGCACAGTTCTGGAAGTTGCCCAGAATGCCGGGCTTGCGGCCAACAGTTCCGCCCAATCCAAAGATAACGCTGTTCACGGAGCTCAGGGCGTTTCCGAAGCTATCCAATCTTTTGAACAAATCAAGGACACCATCCTGAACCTCAAGGAAACCATGGGCACCCTCGGCGAACAGGCTGACAACATCGGCCAGATCATGACCGTGATTACCGACATCGCCGACCAGACCAACCTGCTGGCCCTGAACGCAGCCATCGAGGCAGCCCGGGCAGGTGAAGCAGGACGCGGATTCGCGGTTGTTGCCGACGAAGTACGCAAGCTGGCGGAAAAAACAATGGATGCAACCAAGGGCGTAGGCGAGGCAGTATCCACAATTCAGAACAATGCCCGCGAAAACATCGCCGCTGTTGAATCCGCAGCCGAAGACATTGTCAACTCCACCGAGTCCGCAGCCAGATCCGGCGAACTCATGGAGGCAATTGTGGGTATTGTTGACGAGACCAATACTCAGGTTGAATCCATCGCAGCGGCATCGGAAGAACAGTCCGCAGCATCCGAAGAAATCAACATGGCCATCAGCGATGTGGCAAGAGTCGCCTCGGAAACATCTGAAGGCATGTCTTCATCCGCCCATGCCCTCACTGAAATCGCCAGTGTGGTGGAAGAACTTGATTCCATTGTGCAGGGGATTTCATCCGGCAGAGTTGTTGATACCAGTTCCGGCAAAATCGTTGAATGGTCCGATGACCTCTCAGTGCATGTCCGCACCATTGACGAACACCACATGACCCTGCTTGACCTCATCAACGAACTTTACGGAGCCATGCGCCAGCGCAAGGCTGACACTGTTATCGGCGAAGTGGCTGAAAGACTGCTTGAATACACCACCTACCACTTCGGTTACGAAGAAAAAATATTCGACAAGCACGGCTACCCGGAAACCGAACCGCACAAAAAGCTGCATAAGACTTTCATCGATAAAATCGCTGATTTCAAAGACGATGTTAATGCCGGTAAGGTTACCGCCTCCACCGATATTATCCGCTTCCTCAAAGACTGGCTTATCAAGCATATCATGGTGGTGGATGCTAAATACACCGACTTCATGCATGAACACGGTTACCACTAGGACGAAATACCAGAGAACAAATAAAGGGGGATTCCTCACGGTTTCCCCCTCTCACAACATTGTGCAACTTGATGCCGGCACGACGTTTATAGAATAAAAATTAAGGCTCAGCCAAACGCACACCGATCTCGCGGAGCCGCACGACCTCCTGATAAAAAAACGGAAAAGACATGATGCATTCTATGAATTCAAAAACATACATTACCGTAGCCAGAACCTGACCGAAGGATAATCCTGCTGAGACAGAGCTGGTAACAGAAAATAGCATCACAGCGGAAAGCGCAATCCATATACCCGAAAAATTAAGCGTTTCAAGATCTGACATCCGGATATCCCAGATGGTCAATTTTTTAAAATGAGCCCGTATCTCAGGGCTGCTGGCCCGGGTGAGAATATCGACCTGCTGCTCAAATTCATCGTTACTGCCCTTGTTCAACTGAAATATTTTTTTTTCGCTGAAAGCATAGATCAAGCCCGTCACCGCAACGCTTGCGAGACAGGCCGCAAATACTTTCCAATCGATAAAAACTATTATCAACAAAACTCCAAACAGAGTTATGATCTGCTGAATGATCTCCGGTATAGACTCCTCAAGAAAATGGATAAATTCTATAAAAAGATTGGTCCGTGCTGTGATCTTCGAAACTCCTGATTTCTTCCCGCGTTCATTCTGCACAAGCTCGTTGGCAACAGTGTTAAAAATCTTTGCGTAAGCCCGCGTGTCATAGAACCTTCGACCTGCACCGGCCAACAACAGGATCAGGCATAATCCGGCCAATTGATAAATCCCGGACAAATCATCGACCATCAACCCGTCTACGGCCCAGCCGATAACCATAGGCATTAGAACAATCGCCACCCCCTCCACCAGAACAAATATCCAGGTCAACAGGGTCTTACGCCAGAAACGGCGGATTAAATTTTTCAGGGAAATAGATTTAGAAGTCATTTCAGGCCTCACTTTGCTTTAAGATTTACAGCTACTTTTCAACAATAGCTTTGCAAAGCGGTCACGACTTGACTTTCTTTGCCAAACCTTTTCACAAGGAAATCAAAAACGGTTAGGTCATGATTACGTCGGGCTTGGCGCATAAGAAAAGGCCCGGAAGCAGCAGCTTCCGGGCCTTTCATATTTTAATTGAATCAAAGATTACGCCTTGCTCAGGAACTCCTTGATTCCCGCTCCAAGACGCTTGATGCCTTCGGCAATCTGCTCTTCATTGGAGTTGGAAAAGTTGAGGCGGAAAGTATTTTCGCCGCTGCCGTCAACATAAAAAGGACGGCCCGGAACAAAAGCCACCTTGTTCTTGATAGCCTCGTCAAAAAGATCCATGGAAGACATGCCTTCAGGCAGGGTAACCCAAAGGAACATACCACCCTCAGGGCGGGTAACTTCCGCTTCGGCGGGGAAATACTCATCAATAGCCCGGACCATGGCCGCACGCTGGTTTCCGTAGCACTCACGAATCTTCTCAATGTGATCATCCAACGGATTATCAGTAACATACTGATGCATGACCCGCTGGGCAAAGGTGCTGGTATGCAGGTCTGAAGCCTGCTTGGCAATAATCAGCTTGTCACGCACATCAGTGGGACAGACCATCCAGCCGAGACGGAATCCCGGAGCAGCAACCTTGGAAAAAGAACCGAGCAGGATACCGTTTTCCTCAAGATACCCACGCACCACGGGCTTTTCAAAATCGCCCATAAAACGAAGTTCACCGTAAGGATCGTCTTCCACAAAAAGGATATCACGATCTTTGAGAATATCGGCTACGCCTTGACGTTTATCAGCACTGTAGGTCAGGCCGGACGGATTCTGGAAGTTGGTTACCGCGTAAAACATGCGGGCTTCATTTTCATCAAGAACCTTTTCCAACTCTGCGAGATCAGGGCCGTCAGACTCAAGACCTACGGTAAGGAAATTGGACTGAAAAATTGAAAAGGACTGGATAGCTCCAAGATAACCGGGACGTTCGATAACAACGTTATCCCCGGCATTGAGAAATACTTTACCCAGCAGATCAAGACACTGCTGTGAACCGGAAGTGATCAGGATTTCATCAGCACTGACTTTGATACCTTTTTTATCAAGGTAACGATCTGCAATGTACTGGCGCAGCGGCTCAAACCCTTCAGTGGTGGAATACTGCATTGATTGCGGTCCACTTTCACGCATGACTTTGACCGCAGCCTGTTCAAGGTCGGACACGGGAAATAGTTCCGGGTTGGGCAGACCGCCTGCAAAAGAAATAATTGAAGGATCCTGAGTCACTTTCAGAATTTCACGGATAAAGGACCTGTGCACGGTGGACATGCGGTCGGCAAATTTAACGGGCATACTAGCCTCCTTGAGAATATATGGGGCCGAAAAAGCGTACAGTATTGCGCCACTGTATCAGGACAGTAGTATTTCGGCAGTTCGTTGCGTATTTTTTAGGGAATAAAGAAATGCGAACGCTGGAATAAGTGGAAGCATACTGATTTTCATTTAGAACACAAGAGGCAGAATGCATTTTTTGCTGCAGCACAGAAAAAAGTGAGGGGAACAGGCTGCGAGCCTGTCCCCCTGCGGGCTAGATGATAAGGAGATGGGAACTAATTATTCATCTGCGATTCAATCCATTCTCTCACTTCGGTATTAACCGGGTAATTACCCTTAAGGTTACCGACAGACTTCCTGAACCTTTCAGCAATATCCCTGGGCAGTTCAATGCTCATCAGTTCACGAGCCTCTTCCGAATTCCTGCGCACGAAAAGCACCCTCGGCTTGTCATCCCACAGGTAGACGGTAAAATAGTTTGTGTAGTCATTCTTGGAAGTTACCGGTGCAAACTTGGAATCCCAAGGATGGTTACCCCACTCAAGGTACAGGGTTACTGCATCTTCAGGAGTCATTTCCCAATCAATGTCCCAATTCTTGTAATCTCTGAGGCTTCCCATAATTATCTCCTTACTTTCTAAAATATCCGAATTAGTTGTTTTCCCATCAACCTTGACTAAATAATAACAATTCCTATTACTAAGTCAACACTTAAAATACCTTTTAATTTAAATTTTGCTGCTGTATTAATGAACAACACATCGCAGCCAACAAACAAATTCAATCATATCAAAGACTAAACATCATGAAAAACAAAGCCTACCCTGTTCCTGGAAAAGCAGTCCGTACTGAAGAAATAATCAAGAAAAGCCGTTTCATCTGTGACCTATGTCAAGTTCAGGACCGTGAGCAGGCCAAAAAGTTCATTGCTGCCATCAAAAGCGAATTCCCGGACGCGCGGCACCACTGCTCCGCTTTCATTGGCGGACCGCCCCAGACCGGAGATATGGGCATGAGCGATGACGGAGAACCGCAGGGCACGGCGGGCAAGCCCATGCTTCAGGTATTGCAGGGAAGCGGTATCGGAGAGATAGCCGCTGTGGTCACCAGATATTTCGGTGGGATAAAGCTAGGAACAGGCGGGCTGGTGCGGGCTTACTCTGGAGCGGTACAGCAAGGATTGGAAGAACTGGAAGTGGTCATGAAGGTACCCATGCGCATGCTGACCCTTGAAATTTCCTACGCGCAGGAAGGCATGCTGCGGCGCATGCTCGATGAGTACCGGGCTGAAATCGAGGAGCAATCCTTCGGGGCCAGCCTCATGTTTACGCTGATCATGCCTTCGGATCAGGTGGAAGCCTTTTGTGCACGGATCATAGAAGACACCAACGGCACGGCTGAGTTATTGGTAGAAGAGGAAGATATCTGGAGATAAGATGCCTCCGGCGGCTGGGGAAGGGGAACTTTTGGGAAAAGTTCCCCTTCCCCAGACCCCAACCCCTCAAAACTTTTCAATAGGCTTCGCATATAACTTTAAAAATAGCCTTACAAATAGAAAACTCGTCATAGCGTGGATGCTATGACGAGTTTTTTAGTTACTATCTTCCGCTAACGTAGCGAAGCTTAATAAAAGGTTTTGAAAGGGAATCCAAAGGGAAAACTTTTGCAAAAGTTTTCCCTTTGGCCCCCGGAGGGATTCTTAAGGCTTTACAGTAAGCGTATATTTATTATTCCAGTCAATATACTTGTTAATAAGCTCCCTGACCTGAGCGGCGTCAATCTTTGCAGCCCGCTCGATTATTTTTTGATCAAGGTCGGGCTGAAATCCTTTGACGATCAGGCTGGCCGCTTCCCGGCTGCGGGAAAGCAAACTCTGATGATCCTGATAGTATTCGCCGCGCAGGATGTTGCGGGCGCGCAGGATTTCATCTTCAGGCAGATCACTTTCCTTAAGCATCTTCACGGTCTTGTCGAATCCGGCCATGGCTTGTTCCAGCTGTTCCGGCTTGGTGCCGATGTAAAAGGCCATGAACCCGGTCTTGGGTGCCTGCCAAAGGAAAGCGGTCACAGTATAACCGAGTCCCTGCTTGTCGCGCAGATCGCGAAAAAGCAGACCGCTCTGCCCTGCAAGGGAGGCACGGAGCAACGAAAGTCCGGCTGTTGCTTCTTCATCTTCCATACCCGGTACCGAGAAAATCACCATCAGGTGAGCCTGATTGCGATCCGGCAGGGTCATGGTCAGATCCTTTTCCCCTCCCCAATTGGGAGCGGGGACGGCAACAGCTGTATCCTTTGCAACCAGATTGCCATCCAGCCCTTTTGCAAATGCGGTCAGAGCTTCACGGTCATAATCACCGCAGATGGAAATCACGAAAGGACGTGAACTTTGCTTCTGCCAGTAGCCGGCGACCTCTTCACGGGTAAATTTCTCCACGACCTCAGGCATGCCCAGATGGAAATAGGAGTAGCTGCCGTCCTTATAAAGGAAAGGGAAAATATTCCTGAAAGCGAGGCTTAAGGGGCGGTCTTCTTTGCGCTTGATGGCTGAGACCTGATCCTGCCGTGCGCGGTCCAGTTCTTCCGCAGCAAAACGAGGGCTGCTGATTATTTCGCTGATCAGCGGCAGCATATCATCAGTGAAGCGGGACGGAAACTTGGCATTGATGGCAAACACCTCACGTCCGGCAGTAGCACCGAGAGATGCGGCGCGGTCCGAAACAAAATCTTCAAGCTCGGTGGCATTCATGGTTTCGGTGCCACGGGTCAAACTCTGGGAAACCATAGCCGCAAGCCCCTGCTCTTCAGGAGTAAGGTCAGCATCACCGCCCACCCAGTACATGGACATGGCTGTGTACGGCAGGGTTTCATCAGGTATGAAAACCAGCTTGCTGCCGTTGGCCAGTTCAATGGTATCAGCTTCGCCCGGCCCTGCGTCTTCAGCCTGCGCTGCGGCCTTGATCTTTGCAGGCCAGTTTTCGGCTACGGCCTTTTCAAAAACCTGCGCGTCCGCCTCTACGCCTTCCGGCATGAGCATGCAGGCAGCCAGCTTTTCAGGATCAAAATATTCATCGTAAAGCAGCTGCAGCTGCTCACGGGTGATGTTACGCAGATCGTAGAGGTAATTTTCCTCAGCCTCCTGACCGCCTTCAAAAAACTGGAAATAGCCCAGCTTGGAGGCAAGCCCGGAAAGGGTTTCCTTGGTCAGGAACAGGGAGTCCTCAAGGTTGATAACCACCCTGTCCATCTCGCGGTCAGTGAAATCATTAAAGTCAACCGAAGAAAGTTCAACCATAAGTTCTTTCCAGAACTCGTCGACCTTATCAGCATCAAGGGTGGCGAAAACATAAAGCATCCCGGCCCGCTCAAGAGTCAGGGAAGACACGGAAATGCTGTCCACCATGCGCTTTTCATATTTGAACTTACGGTACAAACGGGAAGTTTCCCCGCCGCCGAGCAGCTCACACATGGTTTCCAGTCCGGCAATCTTGGCGGAACTGAGACCGGGAATGGGGAATGCCGCACCGATGTATGCCTTGTTCCATTTACCCGGAACTATCTTAACGGTGGTCTTGCCTGTTGCGGGAACAGGAAAAACAGTGGGCGGAACAACCGGATTCACGGACTTGCGGCTGCCGCAAAGCCTTTCCGCTTCCCTTGCAACCGCTTCAGGATCAATCTTGCCGACCACGCTGAGCAGCATGGATTGCGGCTGATAAAGACGGTCGATGTAGGCGTGGATATCTTCGGATGAAATACCTTTTACGGTGTCACGGTAACCGATGATGGGCCACTGGTAACTGGTATCTTTCCAGACAATGGACTGCAGGGTTTTGAAAATCCTGCTGCCGGGATTGTCTTCACCGCGTTCCAGCTCGGAAAGCACAACCTCACGCTCGGACTTGAGTTCTTCGGGATCAATCTTGGCGTTAAAGGTCATGTCGGTGACAATATCCATGCCCAGCTTCCATTCGTTCTCAGGGACTTCCACGTAATAAACAGTGTAGTCAAAGCTGGTGGCAGCATTCATATCACCGCCCACGGACTCAATTTCACGGGCTGTCTGACCGGGGGCGCGGGTTTCCGTACCTTTGAAAACCATATGTTCCAGCAGATGGCTGATCCCGGCCTGCTCCGGCTCTTCATAAGCGGACCCGGCATGGACGAACAGACGAACATTGACCAGCGGAAAACGGTCATCTTCCTTGATCAGCACGGACATACCGTTCTTGAGCTTGATCACGTGCGGGCCTTCGCCGGAAGCAAGGGCCTTCTTGATTTCATTGCTCAGTTCTTCCTGTGCGGTCTTTTCTGCAACAGGCTCAACTGCCGTGACAGCAGGGGCGGCAGCGGATTCATTTTCAATCAATCCGGCGGCAACATCCTCTTTTCTGCTGGCATCTATCTTTTCCACTTTGCATCCGCTACTCATCAGCAGCACCCCGCAAAGCAGCATAAAAATACATAATTTTTCAAAATCAAATCCTTTAACGGCTTGAGCAGCCTTCACATTTTGTTGAGGGACCATGTCTTTTAAACTCCGGTATGTCAATCAGGTTTGAAGTACAAATTATCGTAAAAATAGAGGGCGAATAACAATATCCCATAAACACTGAAAAAAGAAGTTAAGCACAGGTTTCGTTAAGGTCAACGGATGAGAAATAAAAGTCGGAAAAAACAAAACTATACCGCAAGCAATTTCCCAAAACGTTAAATTATCCTTCAACCCCGTTATTACGGGAGTTTATCTGCAAAAGAGAATGTATATGTTGATTGACAAAACAACTTACGGGGGACATTATCTGCGGCGCGGAAAATACCGGTTGCGAGGTATTTTATTTCAATTATTATACGGAGGTGCTGATGTCTTTCAATTCTACTGTCGCTCCTGTCAAGCGGGGCAAGAGTGACGCAATTCTGGACTGGCTCCAGATGTTTTCAGGGGTGGCTCTTATCATTTTTGTATTTATGCATATGAGCCTTGTTTCAAGTGTGATATTCAGTCCGGCAATCATGGACACTATCGCTCACACTTACGAGGAAAATTACATGGCCCAGATCGGTGGTCCGATCCTGTTCCTGCTTTTCCTCTTTCACTTCTATCTCGCTGCACGCAAGATCCCCTTCCGTCTGGAAGGCCAGAAAACCATCTGGAAGCATGCAAAAATGCTCAAACACCGCGACACATGGCTCTGGGTTGTACAGGTGGTGTCCGCCATGCTGATTCTGGTTATGGGTGCTATCCACATGTGGGCTGTACTCAGTGACCTGCCCATCACTGCAGCCCGTTCTGCCGAACGCATCCAGTCCGGACCGTGGATCTTCTTCTATCTGGTTCTGGCTCCGCTGGTGGTTATGCATGTTGTGGCCGGGCTGTACCGGATCGCCGTCAAATGGGGATTCATCAAGGATTACCAGCGCGGTAGACTGAACAAATTCGCCACCGGGCTGGCCGTGTTCTTCATCTGCATCGGGCTGGCTACTCTGGCTAAATTCATGACTTTGAGTGCATAAGAGAGAGTTGATGCGCTTCGCGCTTTTGATTATTTGATTTTGCCTCCGGCGGCTTAAACCCTTTGAAAAGGGTTTAAGAATCCCAAACTTTTTTAGTAGGGCTTCGCCGTTACAAATATAAAAACCGGGACGATCTTGTGAGATCATCCCGGTTTTTATATTTGGTTTGTTTATTTAATTTAATACTGGCTGATTTTCTTAGGCAGCTTGATCATCCAGAACCCGGCCTTTTCGCCAGTAGGTACCAGCTTGAAGGAAGTGGGAACTTCCTGACCGTCGTAGGTCATCTTGGTGCCGTCAATCACGTATTTTGTTGCTTTCTTAACCGGCTTGCCGTCCTTATCGGTGGCGGGGTCAACAGTTTTGGAACCGAAACCGAAATCGTTATCAGAGCAGACTGCGAGAGTGCGCATATCGGGCAGCAGTGCCAGCCCTTCGGCCTTGCTGGGTTTCCAGCCGTATTCACGCAGGCTGATGATTTTTTTCTTACTCGCCATTTTGATACCGAGGGACTCAAGCTCCTTAGCACCGGAAACAGCTTCCAGCTCTTTACCTTCTGCGGTCTTCTTTCCGCTCAGGTCAGTGGCATCGCTGATGTCGATTAAATAAATGAGGTTGCGCAACCCGTCCTTGCCTTTACCCTGCTCCACAATCAGGAACTCAGTATCGCTCACAGCGTGCAGATCGCCGATTTTAACGTCCTTGCAGCGTTTGTAAGCCTCTACATCAACCGGATAGGCGAACATTTTGGTCTCGCCGGTTTCAGGATCAAGCAGCACAAGACGGGTGAAAGGAGCCTTGCTGGCTTTTACATTGCCGTCGATGTCGCAGATAGACTGCACAGCACCGAGAACTTTGTTGGAGGGAGTAACCGCAATACCTTCCATGCCCCGGTTAGGCTGACGCTTGCCTACGATTTCAGGCAGTCCTGCTCCGGGACCGTATTTCTTGATCAGACGCCCGGTGTTGGCTTCCATCTTGGCGATGAACGGGCCGTACTCGTCACAAATCCAGAGGTTGCCGTCCTTGCGGTCAATGGCAATGCCTTCGGTATCAAGACCTTCACGGTCATATGAAAGGACCTTGTATGAATCACTCAGGGGAATTTCACCGGTAGAACCGACGGTTCCGGGAGGGATGGGACGGCCGGAAATTTTCCTGCCCTTGATATCCTTGATCTCAATGGTGCTCATGAGGGTCACTTTGCCGTCTTTCAGGCCGATGGCACCGTAAGAAGGAGTGTATGCGGGAGCGGGAAAAACTTTGGAAGGAACTTTTTTACCGTCAACCATTACCTTGGGACTGCCCGCGTTAGGACCACGGTCACCGATGGCGTAAAAAAAGCGGGTTCCGTCCTTACCCAGACCGATATAAGTCATGCCGGAACCGATTCCGATGGGAAAACCAGCAGGAAATTCAGCAGCAAACTTTCCGCTGTAAGGAACATTGGATTTCAGGGGAGTTGCTATCTCGTACTTTTCAATTTCAAACTCAGACGCAAACGCAAGCCCGGCACTCAGAGCAACTGCCGCACCAGCTATAATCAATTTTTTAAGCATGGTAGCCTCCATATTTTTTATCACACAGCAGCTACACTTTTTGCCCGCAAAGATGATCACACACAAGTTACAATCAGGTCACTCGTGCAAAGATTTGAAATCATTTTAATGAAATACCCAAAATGACAATACTCTACCAATTCCCACTACACAATATCACACAAGGCATCACCTATATCGGTAAAATTAAATTTAAACCCGGCAGCAATGAGATTCACGGGCATAACAAACTGCCCACTGAGAAGCACCTCTTCGGCCATCTGCCCCAGTGCCAGCTTGAGCACAAAAGCCGGGGTTCGCAGCCATACTTTTTTATCAAGCACGCTACCGAGTGTGTCGGCAAATTTATTAAATGTTACCGGATGGATTGAGCTGAGATTGAATATCCCGCTGCATTTCTCATTTTCAATCAGGAAAATTATAGCCCGGACTTCATCTTCAAGATGAATCCACGAAACACCATGGTGTCCCTGCCCCAGATAGCTGCCCAGCCCGCTCTTAAATGGACCGAGCATCTTTGCCAGCGCGCCGCCGCTGCCCAGCACCATTGCGGTACGGACAATTGCCCGCCGCACACCGTGCTCCTCCACCGGATCTGTGCTGGCTTCCCATTTTTCCACCACATCAGAAAGAAACAGATCGCCTCTGGCTGATTTTTCATTAACCGGTTCAGGGCCGCAGTCACCGTAGTAGCCGATGGCCGACCCTTGAATCACCACCTGCGGCTTAACTTTTGCCTTGGCAACGGCTTCACTGACCGCCCGTCCGGCATTGACCCGGCTGTCAAGAATCCTTTTCTTTTTGGCAGCAGTCCAGCGTCCGGAAGCGATATTGTCCCCGGCGAGATTGACGATGGCTGTTGCTCCATCTGCATGTTCAAGCCAACCAGCCGAACTCTCTCCATCCCAGACAACATTACGGACCCCGGAAATATCAGAAGGACGGCTGGAACGGGTCAGACAGACAACCTGATATCCCTTTGAAGCCAGCTTCCGGCTCAAACTTTTTCCTATAAATCCGGTACCTCCGGTAATCACAACTCGCATGGTCCCCCCTTGCCGAAATCAGCATTTTGTCTCTTCTATGGGCAATTGAATTATAAAACGGGTCCATTCGCCGGGCATGGAATCAACTTCCATGGTTCCGCCATGATGCTCGGCAACAATAAAATACGACACAGAAAGTCCCAGACCGGTACCTTTACCCACTTCTTTTGTGGTATAAAAAGGCTCAAAAATACGTTTACTTACATCCTCTTCCATACCGGGACCGTTATCTTCAATTTCCACCCGGACCATCTCTCCCGCCTGCTTAACGCGTAAAATCATGTGCGGACGCACATCCCCGTACTGTTTAGTCTGTGCAGCTTCCGCCCCATTACGGATCAAGTTCAAAAAGACCTGCTGAATTTCATTATTCTCGCACCAGACATCAGGAACTCCCTTTTCAAACTCACGGATAATCTCAATCTGCTTGAAATCGTATTTTTCTTTCAAACTGTAGCTGCTGGAAACCAGATCAACTGTCGTATCAAGCAGCTCCGGCAGGCTGTGACACCCTTTTACTTTATCACTTTTCCGGCTGAAACTAAGCATATTGGATACGATCTTCGCTGCCCGGCCCCCGGCTTCAAGAATGCCGTCAATCCTATAAAGAATGCCGCGTTTTTCCATATATTCATGGATGACATCCATATTCGTCCCGCATTCCTGAGCCAAAAGTTCATTACGCTTCAAATCATGCGATGCATGTCTGGCGATATTCTGGGCATTACCGACAATAATTGCCAGTGGATTGTTGATTTCGTGGGCCATTCCGGCCGCAAGTCCGCCAACCGAGAGCATCTTTTCGTTCTGCATAACCATCTGTTCGAAATTCATACGGTCAGTAATATCATCAATCCTGATAACCGCCCCTTCCACTCCGGACTCGGCCAGTGGGTAAATTGTTACGCTCTCATACTTTACCCGCTTGTCAACGTAACGGCGAACCAGCGGATCAACCTCCTGCCGTCCTGTTTTCAAAGCATTATGAACCCGCTTCACTTCGCCGGACAACTCCGGCAGGACCTGTTCCAACAATTTGCCGAGCACCTCGTCACGCCGCAAACCGTACACCTTTTCCGTTTCAATATTCCATTGATTGATACGGCATTCATTATCCACCCCGATTATGGCTGAAGGCATGGAATTAATTATACTTGAAAGATATAGTTGAACTTTCTGCAGATTCTGTTCCGCCTTTTGGCGTTCGTGAAGTTCCGCACGCAGCAACTCAGTCTTCTGCCTTACCTTGTGGCGCAACAACCATACCCAAAGCATAAAAGCAACCAGAAAGCCCAGCAATGGCCCCAACACAATGACCGCATAATGAATTATCCGGTCATAAAGGGTTTTGCGCTCAAAAACCCCGAACCACTTTTCGTAAATCTTATCATATTCACCTGATTTTTTGATCAGGTTCAATCCTTCATTCAACCTGCCGAGCAGTTCCTCATCCTCTTTGCGAACGGCAAAACAATATTTCCCGAAAGCAAAATCAGCCCCTGTCGTCTTTAGATTTCCAATGCCTGACTCGGCTGCCCGGAACAGGTTCTGCATTTTACCCAGCAAAGCGGCATCATGCTTGCCGGATGACAATATCTTCAAAGCAAGCCCCTGATCCGGCACAGGAACAATTATGGAATCGGGATAATGCTCCAGCGCGTATTCATGCATTATGTCACTGCGCTGGACCAGAATTTCCTTGCCATGCAGATCTTCAAGACGCTTAATATCGGAACCTTCACGGACAAAAATTGTGTGGGAAACAATGTTATGAGGGATTGAAAAACCGAATAATTCAGTCCGGGCAGGAGTTAAAAACATACCGGTGACTACGTCATTGGCCCCTTTTTCAAGGTTCTCCATAACCTCTCCCCAAGGCCGGAGATTAATGCTGAGGTCAAGATCGGAAGCTTTGGCAACCGCGCGAAGCACATCAATATTGAATCCTTTGGGAACGCCGTCTTCCAGATATTCATAAGGAGGATAATTACTGTCCCCCTCAGCCAGAATACTCTCAGCAAACACAGGCTTCACTGCAAGAAAACAACTGATCCACAGCAGCAAAAGAAAAATTTTCAGCCCGGAACCCTTCTCTGCAACCACGCCAGCAACTCCCTTATTCAACAGAATGTTTAAACCCTACCCCATTCTATAATAATCCACAGTTTATAATAGACCACTACAACACACTTTTGTCCAGAATTTCCGGCAAATACCAAAAATATACCCCGGACAGCCAGAAGCCGTCCGGGGTAATAAAACCAAAATTATATGACCGGAAATTATGACGCTTTCAACGCCCTGCTGATAAAATTCAAAATTTCCTTATACAGGCTGGGCGGGCTGTAAGGGGTAAGCAGGTTGGTTCTGACCGCGCCGACAAGGTTGCAAAGCACAACAGATGCAGTTTCAGAAACAGGCAGATTGGGAATTGAACCGTCGCGCACTCCCCGGGCGACACAGTTTTCAAGCAATACGGGAATCTGGACGAATTTATGGACCATGGCGTCCCTGTCTTCCCCGGTTTTCAGATCACTGTACGGCGAACACCTGATCAGCACCAGAAAGTCCTCATCAGGGTCAACGGAAAACTCAAGATAGCGGCGCGCAAACCTGCAAACAGCATCAAAACCGTTTTCAGCCTGCACGACCTCATCCTGCAATGCCTGAGTCAAACGTTCAGCAACATCAAAACCTGCAGCACGAAAAAGCTTTTCCTTGTTCCCGTAATGATGGGAAAGCAGCCCCACAGCCACTCCGGCACGGTCTGCGATCTTCTTAAAGGTGGTGCCGCTGTATCCCAGCTCACCGAAAAGCTCCTTGGCCGCCTTTAAAACTGTATCCTTTTTGGTCATTATAAAGTCTCGTTATTTCAATTTGTTGAAATTTATCGACACAAAAAAATCTTTACACGTAAAATCAAGCAAAGGTCAATCTGAAAGTGATCACACATCTAACTGCAGCCCTTATAAATATTGAATCCCTTCTCCAAAGAACTCATACCCACTCACCTTTGCCGTAAAGAACAAAAGCCCCTCCGGTGGGGGAGGGGCCTATGCTTTAAGGAATGGAAACGGAAGGTGTTTTACTAAGCTGATCGTTAAAAACCAAGCGTCCGGAACGTCTCCGCACATTTGAAATTTTTATGTGATCAAAAGTGATGTCCATCATACTCAGGGAGAGATGCGGGCTTCTCCCTGTGTTGTGTCAAAGTAACTCTTGCAAGCTGCTGTTGTGGTTGAATCGTCATCCAACTTTATCAGGCGAAGCTTTCAAACTCTCTTCCGGAAACCCCTACAGTCGCCGGAGGCAGGAAACATACTAGACCTGAAGGCTACATCAACCTCTTGCAGACATCTACCCTGAACTCTTTTTCAGAGCGACATCAACTGGAAACAATATCTACGTTCAGTATCGAGTCCTGTCAACAAGTTTTGTAACTTTTTTGATTTTTCAATCAACTTTTCTATTAATATGTTGATTTAACTAAACAAAAAGACAACAAAGACTACCTGAAAGACATAAATAAACGTACACAAAAGAGGTTTATTTTTCTTAAATCACCGCTGATCAACCATTCAGTCACAACAAAACAAACAACTTAGGCAACTGATCAGCTCCCCACTGTTGCAGCAAAACGCAGCTTAAAGTAATATCCCGTAAACACCCCAAGGAGAACAGACATGATCTTTTCAAAAATACTTATCCCGGTTGACGATTCCAAACACTCCGACAGTGCAGTCAAATACGGTATCTCCCTTGCTGAAATCTCAGGCACCGACATCATTATCCTGCACTGCCACCGCCCTGTACCCACAGGACTGGGCGAGCCCAACTTCCAGAAAGCAATTGATGACGCCACCCGCGAATCATACGCAGTCCTCAAAAAAAAGACCGCCCTTTTAGAAGGAAAAGACATTAATTATGAAGAAAAGATTATCGGCGGCTCCATTGCAAAATCAATCAAGACTGTTGCGGAAACAGAAGGATGCGACCTGATCATCATGGGCTCCAAGGGCAAATCCGACCTTGAAGGGCTTGTTGTGGGCAGTGTAACCCACAAAGTCCTGCATATCGCCGAATGCCCGGTACTGGTTATCAAATAGGCTGTGTAAAAGTTTTGCGTAATCACAATCTATAATTAAAATGAGATTGTAATTAAGCTTGTTTTCAATTAAGTATTTCAAAAAATTATTCGTGGAATTTTAATTATCATTCCCAGCCTACGGAGAATTGAATGCGGCTTTTGACACGATCAGACTTTGACGGCCTGGCCTGTGCGGTCCTGCTTAAGGAAATCGGGATCATGGACAACTGGATGTTTGTCCATCCCAAAGACGTACAGGACGGACGCTACCCCGGTGACCCCAACGACATTGTTGCCAACGTTCCTTATATAGAAGGTTGCGGCTACTGGTTCGACCACCACTCAAGTGAAGAAGAACGCCTCAGCATGAACCTTGACTACAAAGGCATGTCCAAATCAGCTAAAAGTGCTGCCCGTGTTATCTGGGAGTATTTCGGCGGCCACGAAAAATTCGCTGATAAGTTCGACGAAATGCTCCACTACGTGGACAAGGTGGACAGCGGAGACCTCACTGCCGAGGAAGTCGCCAACCCCAAAGGCTGGATTCTGCTCGGCTTCATCATGGACCCGCGTACCGGACTGGGCAGGTACAGACATTTCAAAGTCAGCAACTATCAGCTCATGGAGCATCTCATTGACTATTGCCGCGAGTTGCCCATCACTGAAATCCTCGCCCTGCCCGACGTCAAGGAACGTGTGGACCTCTACCTTGAAAGAGACAAGCAATTCCGCGACATGCTGCAAAGCCGCACTGAGATGTTCGGCAATGTAGCCATTCTCGACCTGCGCGAACAGGAAGAGATCTATCCCGGCAACAGATTCACCCTCTACTCCATGTTCCCTGAATGCAACATCAGCATCCAGATTATCTGGGGCAAGATGAAACAGAACACCGTGTTTTCCGTGGGCCACAGCATCCTCAACCGCACCAGCAAAGTGGACGTGGGAAGCGTGATGCTCAAGTTCGGCGGCGGCGGACACAAACAGGTCGGAACCTGCCAGGTCCCCCACGATGAAGCGGACGCTGCCCTCGGCCAGATGGTAGCCATGTTCATGGAAAAAAGTTACGAATAGCAAAAGGACCTGAGCGCGTCTGTGTTCAGGTTCTTTTTTCCGCATATTGTTTATCTAAGATTGACAAAACACAGCAAAAGTCAATACAAAATAAACATGAAACATTTTTTCCCGGAAATACTCTTTCCTGAAGCCGCCGGCAGGACCAAACTGCCTTTGCTCCTGTCCGAGGTCGCGGCAGGCTTCCCCTCCCCTGCAGACGACTACATCGATAAAAAAATGGACCTCAATGAGCAGTTGATCAGCAATAAAGCTGCAACTTTCCTTATGCGGGCCTACGGGGATTCCATGCACGACGCCAACATCAGGGAAGGGGACATACTGGTGGTGGACCGCTCCATGGACAGCCGCAACAACTCCATCATCATCGCGGTGGTTAACGGAGAACTGACCGTAAAACGAATCAGGCAACAGGACGGAAGACTCTACCTGATCCCGGAAAATCCGGACTATTCGCCACTGGAAATCACCGCTGAAACTTCCTTTGAAATCTGGGGGGTGGTGACCTACATCATCCACAAGGCGGTCTGATGAGAATCTTCGCGCTGGTGGACTGCAATAATTTCTACGCATCCTGCGAAAGACTTTTCCGCCCGGAACTCAAAAATCGTCCGGTAGTTGTCCTTTCCAACAATGACGGCTGCGTCATAGCCCGATCACAGGAAGCTAAAGCCATCGGGGTGCCCATGGGTGTTCCGGCGTATAAATACAAAAATTTTTTCCTGCATAATGATGTGGAAGTCTTTTCCTCCAACTACGCCCTCTATGGAGACCTCTCCCAGCGGGTAACCTCCACCCTTGCTTCCATCACCCCGGACCTTGAGGTCTATTCTATCGATGAATCCTTTCTTGAATTCCCGCCCTGCATGCTCCGCGAACTCCCCTCCATCGGACAGGAAATCAGGGACAGAATCCTCAAATGGACCGGAATTCCGGTTTCCGTAGGGTTCGGGGAAACCAAAACACAGGCAAAGCTGTCCAGCAACTTTGCCAAAAAATATAAAAAAACCGGAAGAACCTTCAGCCTCTGCGCACGAAATGACATGGACCGCTTACTGGAAAAAGTCCCGGTCACCGATATCTGGGGGATCGGCAGACGGCATGGGAAAAGGCTCATCGCCCGAGGAATATCCACTGCCCGCGCTTTCCGGGATCTGCCCAACCTCTGGCTCAAAAAAAATATGTCCGTAACCGGACTGCATACCGCTCTTGAGCTGCGCGGCACGCCCTGCTTTGAGCTGGACAACACCCCGCAACCCAAGAAAACCATATCTTCATCCCGCTCCTTCGGACGTCCGGTCAAAAAACTATCCGACCTTGAAGAGTCCGTTGCCGCCTATGTTTCCCGTGCCGGAGAAAAACTGCGCGAACAGCAATCAATGACCCGTGGTGTAATGGTCTACCTGACCACCAACCGCTTCAACAACCTGCCCCAGTACTCCAACCGCGCCACCCGCATGTTCACTGTCGCCACAGATTACACCCCGGAGCTGATCCGTACGGCCCGCCAATGTATCCGCTCCATATACAAAGAAGGATACAGCTACAAAAAGACCGGGGTGGTATTGCTTGATCTCTGCGGAAAATACAACCGCCAATGCAACCTGCTGGAAATGGACAGCAAAGAAGATGAAGACAAAAAAGACAAACTCATGACCCTGCTGGACTCAGCCAACGGTCGCTTCGGAAGGCAGACCCTGAGCTATGCATCTGAAGGAATTGAGCAGCCTTGGAAGATGAACAGGAATTTTAAATCTCCGGCCTACACCACCTGCTGGGACGAACTCCCCAAGATCGGGTAATCCTTTGAAATCACAGACACAGCAATAATTCCGGTCAATTTCCTCCCCTCCCTTTAGAATTGTTAAAAACAAAATCTCAGTCCGATCCTGCTTGCCCATTCGAAAACTTTAGGGCATTAAACGAAGTGAAAGTAAAACTCAAAAGCCCTAGTCGGGGAAAAATAGGATTACTGTCTAAAAAACTATGAATAATACATTTACCAGCATCAGGACCAAGGCGACCCTTATCGGGCTGCCCCTGATCATCGCCGCCCTGCTTACCGGCTGCGGCACCAAAAACGAAGCCGCCGGGCTTCACCAGACCGGAACAGTCGCCTTCATGCTCAACAAAGACAAGGCGGCCTCGGTCTATTTTGAAAAGGCAATCGACTCCAACCCGGAATACGGCCCCAGCTACATCATGCTCGGCGACTGTTACCTCCGGGAAGGCAAGTTCACTGAAGCTGTTGAATCCATCAACAAAGGGCTCCGGCTTGAACTGGACCAGGGTCACATCAGGCTGGCCCATAAAAAGCTCGCCCGGGCTTACAAAGAGCTCGGAAATGCAGACAAAGCCCTTGAGCACATAACCATCTATACCCGCATGTCCGTCTGGCAGGACAAATTCACTCCGCAGAAGATTTCCGAAACAGAAACTTTTGTAGCCCAATTGGACCTTCCGGATGACAAAAAGAATCTTGCGGTGGATAAAATCGTGGAAGAATCCACAAAAGCCAAGGCAGGACCTGCAGCAGGAGCACAGGAAGAAGATACCGACTTCCTGAATACAATCAGTTTCGGACTCATAGGAGCATCCGCCGAGAGCACCGATGAGCCTGTTGCGGCTAAACCTCAGGAAGAGGAAGAAGAATCTGACTTCCTTGATACGATCAGCTTCGGACTCATTTAAGATTATTTGCGCAAGCGACTTTAATCCCGCATTTTAGCAATAAAATGCGGGATTTTCTTTTGCCGCAGACAGCCCATTAACAACAGCCGGAAAATTTGACTAAGAAGGTATGTTTGTTTTATCAGGGCAAGCTGAAATGAGTTCTGGCGGAGTTCATTCACAAAAATAAAACAGTCCTGTAAAGTCAACTTTCAACAAAACCACCAACCTAACCTATCTTACTGGTTATAATTTTCCTTTCCACACCGGAACAGGCCCTATTATACCTACGTAAGTGTTAGTTATATTTAACTTGACAGAAGCCTTATTTGGCTTAAAACGGTTGCGTATTTTTTGAAAAAAACAGTTCAGCAAACATTATATATTGAAATTAACCAGAAAGACTCAGGAGAGTCATTTTGAATCCCAAAACAGATAAAGTACTTATTGCCAACCGAGGCGAGATTGCCGTGCGCATCATGCAGGCGTGTAAAGATCTCGGACTCAGTTTTGTCAGCGTATACACAGAAGAGGACAAGGATTCCGGACACATAACCATTGCCAAACAGCTTGGCGGTGAAGCTGCGGTTTACAAAATCAGGTCTTACAACGATGCCGGGGATATCCTCTCCGTTGCCGATGAGACTTACTGCACCGCTGTGCATCCGGGCTATGGTTTCTTCTCCGAGAACTTCCGTTTCGCACGCCGGGTAACCGAGCGCGACCGTCCCATGACCTTCATCGGACCCTCATGGTGGGTAATCCGTGATCTTGGTGACAAGATCAACACCAAACGCCTTGCCCGAAAGCTCGGTGTTCCCACCATCCCCGGTTCCGACAGAGCCATCTACGACGAACTGGAAGCGGAAGAAATCGCATCCAACCTGTTCGAATTCCAGAAAGAACAGGGCGTACGCAATCCCGTTGTCCTCGTAAAAGCATCTGCCGGCGGCGGCGGCATGGGTATTGACGAAGTTTACTCCATTGAGGAATTCCGTCAGGTATACCGCCGCATCAGAAACTACTCCCTGCGTACCTTCAACGATGAAGGCGTACTCATTGAGCAGCGCATCTTCGACTTCAACCATATTGAAGTCCAGATAGTTTCCGAACGTTCCGGTAAAAAACACGTTCACTTCGGCACCCGTAACTGCTCTGTACAGAGCCCCGGACGCCAAAAAAGAATTGAAGTAGCCCCCGGATTCTGCCCTGAAAGCATCGCCTATTCTTTTGATGCCAAAAAAGTTCTCGACGACGTTGTGGAACACTCCCTGAGCATGGCCCGCGAAATCAACTACGACAACGTGGGAACATGGGAATGGATTGTAACCCCCAAAGGCGCGCCCTTCCTCATGGAAGTAAACACCCGTATTCAGGTTGAAAACGGTGTCTCCGCCGCCATTTCACGCATCAAGGGCAACCCGGACGTAAACCTGATCAAAGAACAGATCAGACTCGCACTGGGTGATGATATGGGCTACTCTCAGGACGACATCACCTTCGAAGGTGTGGGAATCGAATACAGAATCATTGCGGAAGACACAGACGAAAAATTCGCTCCGTGGGCAGGCAAGATTGAAAACCTCCATTGGGACGAGCACGAATGGCTCAAAATGCACACACACATTCCCAAAGAACTGCCCTACCAGATTCCCACAGAATTTGACCCCAACCTGGCACTGGCCATCATCTGGGGCAAGGATCTTGAGGAATCCAAGAAACGCGGGCTCGAATTCCTTGACGAATTCGTTCTGGAAGGCAAGGACAGAAAGGAAGTATCCCTGAAGTCCAACCTTAAGTTTCTGGCCAAGAAAACAACAAACATACTGGAATTCTAATAATACATTATGGATATAGAAAAAAAACTGGAAGGACTGGTCAAGAGGGTCCAGTATGCGCGTGATGTTCTGGGTGATGCCGAGGACAGACGCCTTACTGCGTTCGCAGGCAAACTTGATGCATTCCTTGAAACCAGCATAAATAAGACTCAGGAAGAACTGTGGGATAAACTCAACTCTTACGATGAGAGCCTCGCAGTACTGGAAAAGGACATCGACAAGACCCTCTCCGCCATGGACAAGGTCCGCATCGTCCGTCATTCCGAAAGAATATGCCTCGAAGACATCCTTGAAAACGTCTACGACAACTACACTGTTGTCGGCGGTAAGGATGACATGAGCATCGACCCCGGCATGGTCATCGCACGGGCCTACATCACCCGCCGCGTGGGCAAGAAAGTCCACAACCAGCCGGTCATGGTCGTAGGTCAGGAAAAAGGCCACGGTCAGGAATTCCGCAACGGCGGCTGCATCAAGCCGTGGGGTAATGCCAACGCCCTGCGCTACATGAAAGTTGCCGCCCGCGAGAATATCCCCATCCACACCTACGTATTCACCCCCGGTTCCTATCCGGTGGAAGACTACCCCGGTGCGGCGCAGCAGATCGCGGAAAACATCTACGAAATGTGCGGCCTTGATGTGCCCGTCATTTCCGTTATTTCCGAGGGAGGCTCCGGCGGTGCTGAAGCCATCGCCATGGCTGATAAGCGTCTCATGCTTTCCCACGGCTACTATTCCGTTATCTCCCCCGAAGGCGCGGCCGCCATTGAAGGCCGCATCCGCGGCGGTGAGCGCGCTCCTGCCGAACTGATCGAAACCTGCGCCAAGTCCCAGTGCATCACTGCGGACGACAACCTGCGTTTCGGTTACATCGACGGCATTATCCGCGAACCCGCTCTGGGTGCGCGTCCCGAACATTTTGATTTCTACAAGATGGTCCGTGCGGAAGTCATCCGCGCAACCGATGAAGTTGTACTGAGCGTCAAGGGCCTCCGCCTGTTCAGTAAAGCGGCCATCAAGAACCGCAATAAAAAAGATATCACTGACGAATCCGTATTCGTACGCTGGCAGATCAGCCCCAATGCCAAGGACCGCCTGCTCTGGAAGCGTTACAAAAAATACCGCCGCATGGCTCAGGATTCCTTTGAGGACAAACGTTCCTTCCTTGAAAAGCTCAACTCCGCAAAAGTTGACGCCATGGCCGCAGCGTACTCCACAGTCCGCTACGACATGATCCGCAAGTACCAGTCCAAGATTCAGGCCCTTGCAGATGAAGCCAAGGACGAAATGCACGTTGTGACCAACAAGTTCGACAAGCTCAAGCACATGCTCATCGGAAAGATGGGTGCAGGCTCCAAGAGCGTGTCCGAAGTTGAAGCGGCCCTGACCAAGCTCTCCGATGATGCAGAGCCGGATCTTCCGCCGTCTGATTACCGTCACTACATCAGCCCCCGCGCAAGCGAGGACAAGGAAATCACCTGCCCTAACGCTGAAAAGAACGGCTGTCTCGAAATCTGGTCCCGCGACCTGTTCGACGAGTTCGCCGGGGTCTGCCCCACCTGCGGTCACCATTTTCCCATGGAATACCGCTGGTACATGGCCAACCTCTTTGACTGGGGCACAGTGCGCGAGTTCAACAAATCCATCTGCTCCGCAAACCCCACCGGATTCCCGAACTTTCAGGAACGCCTCGACGCTGCCAAGGCCAAAACCGGCCTGCAGTCCGGTTGCATCACCTTTGAAGGAGCCATCAAGCACACCAAGGTGACCTGCGCCACCCTCGTAGCCCCCTTCCGCGGCGGCTCCGTGGGTGCGGCAGAAGGTGAAAAATTCATCCGCGCCCTTGAGCTGGCAGGCAAGAAACGTTACCCCTTCCTCGCTTACGTACACGGCACTGCCGGGATCCGTATTCAGGAAGGCACCAACGGCCTGATCCAGATGCCGCGCGTAACCATGGCTGTACGCCGCTACATCGAGTCCGGCGGGCTGTATATCGTTCTTTACGATACCAACTCCTACGCCGGTCCGGTGGCAAGTTTCCTCGGCTGCTCCCCCTACCAGTACGCTGTGCGTTCCTCACGCATCGGCTTTGCGGGTCCGGGCGTTATCAAGGAAACCACCGGCATGGAAATTCCGCCGGATTACCATTCCGCATACAACGCGCTCTCCAGAGGTCACATTCAGGACATCTGGGATCGCCGCGACATCCGCCGCAACCTGCATCAGGCTTTCCTGACCGTAGGTGGCCGCAATCTGTACTACAGATAAGACACCACACACCCCTCATATACAGAAGGCCCCCGGTTTCTATGGAACCGGGGGCCTTCTAGTTTCTAAAGACAGATTTGATGCGCTTCGCGCTTTTAATCAAAGATCTTTGCCTCCGGCGGCTTAGCCCTTTTTGAAAAAAGGGCTAAGAACCCCAAAAACTTTTAATCGGGCTTCGCCGTTCTAAATTATTCACTTAAGATACTGTCTTTGTTTCTGAGAATGAGTTACAAATAAAAGAATAAGAATTTTCTTTAAACAGGAGGCAGCAAAATGAAACAGGCAATAAAATCATTAATTCTGGCATGCTTGGCAACCATTCTACTGCCTCATGCCTCCATCGCACAAAACATGGCCGACGGTCTGCAATGTCCTTCCGACTGGACAAGAACCAAAAGAGTGCCTCCGCTATGGAACGTCAGCCACCTTCTCAAACAATGCACTCCGCAGACAAATGACGCTGTCATTCAATTATACTCCAAAAGGACCTCAAACTCACTGCTGACAGAGATTGAACAGTGGACTCAAAGATTGCGAAGCAAGGGCTTACCGTATCAAAAAATGTTAAATGAGCTGCCGGGACACGTTTCCGGTTACCCGGCAATACTCAGATTTTTTTCAGGCTATGACCATGATGGGAAATGGTATGACTCCTACCTCGTGGTTTCACGCTACAAGGGGATAAACTACACCTTCATAGGCTACGCCATGAAGGGACATGAACGGGTCAGAATCCAGATGAGAAATGCCATGAACGCATGGTATTTTCCCGGAGTATCAGGACCGACCAATTCAGGCTATTCAAATACCAATACCAACAACAATAACCAGCAGAACCTGCCGGGCCCCAACCCGGTCATAAGCCAGAACACCAACCCCAATGCCAACGTGAACATCAACCCGACAATCAACGTGAACAGACCGGGCTGCACCCGGCAGACCAGCCAAAGCTCCACCTACACGAACACAATCAACGACTCGGGCAACACATATCAAAACCGTCCGGACCCTAAGCCTGACAACAATAACAATCCAGACACCCAGAACAACGACGGTAACAATCAAAACAACAACCGCCCCTCGGACAATAAGTATCTTGACTATATGCTGGAATAAAAACGGTATCTCAAAACAGAAAAGCCCCCTGCAATATCAATTGCAAGGGGGCTTCAATTACATTTCAGCTGAATTAGAACGTTACTTCTTGCCCTTCTTCTCCTGAGCAATACGCTCCATATCTTCTTCATAAGAAGCGATATTCCAAGGGAAGGATTTGCGGGCAGTCATGACTGCGAAATTCTCAACTTCCTGCACCCACTGGCGGTAATCTTCCAGCACCCGCTCCCCAAGAGGGGTAAGACTGCAGCCCTTGCGGCCACGGGTCTTAAGCACCAGCGAATCGCCGAGCACTTCTTCGGTATTCTTGAGCCTGCCCCATGCCGCGCGATAGGACATGCCGAGTGCCTTGGCAGCTTTATTCAGCGACCCCTGTTTTTCTATCTGTTCCAGCAACTGCGCCCTGCCAAGACCGAAAAGCATACCTTCTTCTGTTTCCAGCCACAGATTCAACCGCACCCTGGGACAGAATTTTTCATCACTCGACATCAAGCACTCTCCTGTATTTACCAGTCATTTCTGAATTCATGTTTTTCCTAGCATAAACAAAGTAGAACACAAAGTACACTGACTCAGGTCATGAGAATGAATCTATATCCCGTAAAAACAAGCCCGGACAAAAATGACATTCTACCAACTGAGTCCTTGCTTTTCCTGAAACTGTAACTAAACTCCTAGCTCCGCAGCCAAATCCACCTTTCCTCTGATTCAATAACAATTATTTTGCAATATACGGCTGGGGACTATTTGAATTTTTACGGAGTTTTTCCAGCTTATGAATATGACCACAGCAGACATGACCAACGCTCCATACAGAACCATATGGAACCTGTCATGGCCGCAGATACTGATGATGATCTTCCACCTGATGATAGGCCTTGTGGATGTCTGGGTGGCATCCAAGCTGGGCCGTGAGATTCAGGCTTCCATGGGCATGATCAGCCAGTCCCTGTTCTTTTTTCTGGTTATCGCCATGGCTACGGCAAACGGTGCAGTTGCGGCCATCAGCCAGTCCATCGGTGCCGGGCTGCTGCAACGCTCTATTCGGTATGTAGGATTATGCGTCATACTTGGAGCCGTGCTCGGCGGAACCATCTTTGTGCTCGGCTTTCCCTTTCGCAACGGAATTCTGACCGTGCTGCAGGTGCCGCAGGAGATGCGTTATGTGATGGAGTATTTCATCGAGGTATTCCTCTATCTCGTGCCCATCTACTACATGCAGATCATCACCAATGCCATTTTCCGGGCCCAGAAACGGGTCATGCTGCCCCTTTACAGCATGATCATCATCACTACCCTGAACACCATCGGAGATCTCGGCCTCGGCCTCGGCATGTGGGGAATGCCCGATCTCGGCTACAAAGGTCTGGCATGGGCCACCTTCGGTTCCATCACCGCCGGGGCCATGTTCAACATGGCCGCCCTGCTTCGTCTTGGACATCTGCGCCGCAAAACCATGGCTCCCATACGCTGGATGAAAGCCGCACTGCCGTATCTCTTTAAAGTGGCCTGGCCCAGCGGGCTCATGCAGATTGTCTGGCATTCCGGATACATGGTACTCTACTCCATCACCGCCAGCCTGCCGGAAAACAACGTCATCGCGCTGGCAGGCATGACCGCGGGCATCCGCATCGAATCCATCCTCTTCCTGCCCGCATTCGCCTTCAACATGACCGCCTCCATCATCATCGGTCACTATCTAGGCGACGGCAAAGCTGACGAGGCCAAGAAATTCGGGTATAGAATATTGTTTCTGGCTATCGGATTCCTAAGCATCACCGCGCTGCTGCTTTGGCAGGTAATTTATCCGGTAACCTCCATCATCGCCCCGGAACAGGTGGTTCTTGATGAAGCTGTAAACTATCTTTACTACAATATGCTCGCCATCCCCTTCACCCTGACCTCCATGATCATGGCCGGGGCCTTGAACGGTGCGGGCGCGACCATCTACAACCTGTTCATTTTCGCCATCACCGTCTGGGGATGCAGGCTGCCGCTGGCCTATTTCCTCGGCCACGAAGTACTCCATTCCGCCACCGGCATCTGGATGGCAATGCTTATTTCCCAAGGCGTACAAGCCTCTATAATTTTTTACACATTCTCGTGCAGAAACTGGCAGAAGTTCAGCATGATCAAGAAAAAGAATAAAAGGACCAGCAATGAATAATGAGTTTAAACCCATCACCCTTGATTGTCAGGATAGATTTGAGGAGGCCCTTGCGGCCTGTCCGCAACGCACTTCCGACTACACGTTTGCCAACATCTGGGGCTGGACCGAACATTACGGCCTTGAAATCCGTTGCAGCGAATCCGGCCTGATCCATGTGCGCCGGACCAACCCCGAAGTCATCAACTGGGCACCCATAGGTGACTGGTTCAGTGCCGATTGGAAAAAATGCGAACTTCTGAATACTCCGGGCACCAAATTCACCCGCGTACCGGAGCAACTGGCCCTGCATCTCAAAGAAATCTTCGGTGACAAAATCGAAATAACCGAAGTCCGCGACCACTTTGACTACGTCTATTCTGTACAGGAACTCATTGAGCTGCGCGGAAACCGTTTTCACAAAAAGAAGAACCTCTACCGCCAGTTCATAAAAAAATACGACTACGAGTACCGCGAAATCACCCCCGATTGCGTAGAAGAAGTACTTGAAATGCAGCTCGAATGGTATCGCTGGCAGGAAGAGAACAACCATTCCGATGCACTTGTAGCCGAGAACGAGGCCATCGCCAAAGTCCTCAAGGAAATGGATACCATCCGCAACCTGACCGGGGGAACCCTGCGTATCGGCAACCGCATCATCGCCTACACCATCGCCGAGCCGCTGGGGGACGACACCATCGTTATCCATTTTGAAAAAGGAAACACCTATTTCAAAGGCGTCTATCAGGCCATCAACCAGATGTTCCTCGAAAACAACGCCAGCGACAAAAAATTCGTCAACCGTGAACAGGACTTAGGTGAACCCGGTCTGCGCAAAGCAAAAGAATCATACAATCCCGTGCATTTTATGAAGAAGTATGAATTGGTAGTATTATAGTTTGATTTGATGCGCTATCGCGCTTTTGATTGAATTGATTTTGCCTCCGGCGACCCTGCCGGGGGCCTTAAACCCTTTTCCAAAAGGGTTTAAGAATCCCAAAACGTTTTAGTTGTTTGGCTTTGTCCCAGATTATTTAGAGCATGCTATTCACAAACACAGAACGCAAAAGATTCGTAGTATTGGGCTTAGATGGACTTCCGGCCTCTCTTGCTATTAAGTGGACTGACAAACTGCCCAATCTTGCGCGTATTGCCGGGAAGTGCGAACCGATCAAGGCCGAACTTCCGGAACTTTCGCCTGTGAACTGGACTTCGTTTTTTACTGCGCAGAAACCCGAAAAGCACGGCCTGTACGGATTCACATCCATCGATCCGCAGAACTACACCCTGTCCATCAATAATTTCGAACAGGTCCTTTGCCCGACCATATTTGATCTGCTGGGCGAGAACAATCTGGTCAGCAAAATTATCAATCTGCCCAACACCTACCCGGCCAAGCCGTTGCGGGGCATGCTGATCTCAGGTTTTGTAGCGGATTCACTTGAGAAGGCTGTACAGCCGCCCTTCCTACTCGGACCGCTCCGCGATGCGGAATACCAGCTTGAAGCAGACACCAGCCGAGGCATAATGGACCCGGATTACCTTTTCGATCAGGTCAAGCAGACTCTTGAGTGCCGCTTGAAGGCACTGGAAATGCTCTGGAACGACCTTGCATGGGATTTATTCACCATTGTCTTTACCGAAACGGACCGCCTCTTCCATTTTTTCTATCCAGCTTTCGAGGACGAAGCTCACCCCCTTTATCCCAAGGCCGCTGAATTCATGCACAAATGGGATCGCGCCATCGGCATTGTACTCGATAAATTCGAAGCCCTGCCGGGGAAAAAAAAGCTGATCAGCTTTGCAGACCACGGTTTCGCGGCCCTTGAAACCGAGGTGGACCTGAACACTTTCCTAGCGCAGCACGGCTATCTTTCATACACCCACCCCGCCAAAGACCAATGGGATGCCGCAATCATCTCCCCGGCCAGCAAAGCATTTGCCCTTGATCCCGGAAGAATATATATCCATACCTCTGATTTCGCGCGGGGTCAGGTAGATCCGGCTGAGGCTGAAAAGATCGCCACAGAGATTGCCGAAAAGCTCATGCAGCTCCAATTCAACGACCAGCAGGTCATGGAATCAGTGCAGACAACCCGCGAAGCATACGGAGACAGCCCAATCGGCAATCCGCCGGACCTGATCTGCACAGCCAAGCCCGGCTTCGATCTCAAGGCCAAATTTGACCGAACTGAAATCTTCGGATTCCACGGCAGAACCGGAACACACACAGTGCAGGACGCATTCTTCTACAGTTCAGATAATGACCAGATTGAATCCATGTACCAGACAGGAAAAATGGTCCTTGACTGGTTTAATATTAGTCTGCCAGATTAACCAATTCATATTCAATTTCAGATACTATTCGGCGAAGCCCTAACAAAAAGTTTTGGGATTCTTAAACCCTTTTCCCAAAAGGGTTTGAGGCCCCCGGCAGGGTTTCCCGAAAGGGCCGCCGGAGGCATCTTTCATGATAGATTTTAAAAAAGAATTAAATCCTGCGCAGTACGAAGCTGCTACTCATCCTCAGGGGCCGGTACTGGTTATTGCAGGTGCGGGCAGTGGTAAGACACGCACAATTGTTTACCGTCTGGCATGGCTGGTGGAACAGGGCATCCCGCCCGAATCCATCCTGCTGATGACCTTCACCCGCAAGGCGGCGCAGGAAATGCTGCAACGTACCGAACTGATTCTGGGCAGAACCCTGCACGGCACTCAGGGCGGAACATTTCACGCCTTTGCTTATTCGGTACTGCGTCAGAACGCCGCTGAAATCGGTTTTCCCAACGGCATAACCTTGATGGACCGCAGTGATTCCGAGGCAGCGGTCAAAGAAGTTAAAGACCAGCTGAAACTCGGCAAGGGCGACCGCTCATATCCCAAGAAATCCACCCTGCTGGATATGATTTCCAAATCGCGCAACAAAGAAGTCTCCATTGATACGCTGGTCAATTCCGAAGCCTTCCATCTGGCGACCTATGCATCCGAAATGGAAGAAATCGCCAAGGCTTACGTTGTTTATAAAAAACAGCATGGGCTGATGGATTACGACGACATGCTCTTCTATCTGGAAGAGTTGCTGCAGAATGATAAATTCCTGCGCAATTCCCTGCGTTCGCGCTACCAGTACATCATGGTGGACGAATATCAGGATACCAACCTCGTGCAGGCGCGCATTGTTGGTTTGCTGGCCGGAAAGAACGGCAATGTTATGGCGGTAGGTGATGATGCCCAGTCCATCTATTCGTTCCGTGGCGCGGACGTAACCAACATCCTAAAATTTCCTGATATTTTTGAAGACGTAAAAATCGTGCGTCTGGAGCAGAACTACCGCTCCACCCAGCCCATTCTGGACCTGACCAACGCCATTCTGGACGGTGCTGAAATCAAGTTCGACAAAAAACTTTTCACCGAACAGAACTGGGGCAGCAAACCGCAGCTCATGGTTCCACTCAGTGATTTCAGCCAGTCCAACCGCGTGTTGGACCGGATCATTGAATTGCAAAAAAAGCACGGCCCCGAAGAAGTGGCTGTGCTATTCCGCGCCGGATACCAGAGTTACGGGCTGGAAGTGGCCCTGAAACGTCTGGGCGTTGGCTTCAAAAAATACGGCGGATTGAAATTCAACGAAGCCGCACACATCAAGGACGTGCTGGCCTTCATGCGTCTGGTTGCCAACCCGGCGGATATCATTGCCTGGCAGCGCACCCTCGGACACATCAAAGGAGTCGGCCCCAAGACCGCCACAAAAATAGCACAGGCGGTAATTTCCGCAGACCAGAAGGCGCTGGCAAAATTTACCAAGAAGTACGAGCTGCTCAAAGACATCCTGCATGATCTGGACGGATTGCGGGAGCATAAGTCCACTCCGGCGACCTGTCTTGAAGTCATCGTGCCGCTCTACCGCCCGCTGCTGGTGGCCCAATACCCGGACGATTATCCTCGCCGAGAGGCCGGGATCGAACAGCTCGGCCAGATTGCCTCCAACTATGATGATCTGGAATTCTTCCTCACCGACCTCTGCCTTGACCCCGATCAGCACGGCGAGGAAGAAAAAAAGGAAGACGTGGTCACCCTTTCCACTATCCATTCCGCCAAGGGACTAGAGTGGAACGCGGTCATCATCATTGATCTTGTGGAGGACCGTTTTCCGTCCCGCAAATCCATGCAGAAGCCCAACGAGTACGAGGAAGAACGCCGCCTGCTCTACGTGGCCTGCACCCGTGCACGGCAGGAACTGATCATGTGCGCCCCGGCTTCCATCAACCGCAAGAATACGGATTTCTCCGAACCTGCGGTGCCCAGCCCGTTTCTGCGTGAACTGGATACCGATCTTTTTGATGAGTTGCAGGAATCCTATTCCGGGGGCATGGCCAAGAAAAGAAACAGTCCGGTACGAGCTGCCGGATATGATGCCCCTGCACCTTCTATCTCAGAGAGCAAGAAGCCCTCGCCTATGAAACTGGGCCATTGCAAGCACAAGATTTTCGGGCGCGGCAAGATCATTGAACGCATCGAACCAAATAAGCTGCGCATCAATTTCCCCGGTTTCGGCCCCAAAGTCATTGTCGAAGATTTTGTGGAGATGTTATGACTCAATTAAATTCTGAACAAGACTTCCTGACCCTGATCGACAAATATTTTCCATCCGAGAACGGTCATGTGACCCTTGGACGTGGGGACGACTGCTCTATTCTGCGCTCCAAAACAGACCTGTGCATCAGCAAAGACCTGTTTCTGGAAGATGTGCATTTCAGAAGATCATATTTTTTCCCGGCAGACATCGGTTATAAATCGCTGGCTGTGAATATCAGCGATATTGCGGCTATGGGGGGGCAACCTGTGGGGTTCGCGCTGGGCCTGATTGTGCCGCCGAATCTGGAAAGCGAATTCTGGGAACCTTTTTTCCAGTCCATGTCCGCACTTGCAAAGCAGCACGGATTGATTCTGGCCGGGGGCGATCTTTCCAGCGGGCAATATCTGGGAATTTCGGTGACCGTCTGGGGCGAAGCTGCGGGCGGACAATTCCTTTCACGTGGTAATGCCCTGCCGGGGGATGTGCTTTTCCTGCACGGCCCTGCAGGCATGGCCCGTACCGGGCTGCTCAGCCTTGAAGAGATGGGACCAAAGGCGGCTGAAATTTACCCTGAATGCGTGCAGGCACACCTGCGCCCTCCCATGCGCGTTGCTGCGGGGATTAAACTGGCCCAATCAAAACACGTGAAAGGCCTAATGGACCTTTCAGACGGCCTTGCCCGTGACCTGCCCCGCTTTCTGAGCTGCTGTGAGGGTGAACTTGGAGCTAAAATTTCACTTGATGAATCAAAGCTGCATGAGGAAATCATCCGTTACGCCGAAACCAAATCAATTTCCGCTACGGAACACGCCTTTCTCGGCGGCGAAGATTACGCCCTCTTCGGGGCAGCTTCAGCTGAAGAATTCGAAGAACTAAAAGCAAAAATCCCCGGCCTGCACCAGATAGGTACCATCACCGAGGACAATAAAATTTCACTCAACGGCAGGGAATATACTTCCAAAGGCTTCGACCACTTTTCCAAATAAAACCAGCGAAGCTTAATAAAAAGTTTTGGGATCCTTAAACCCTTTTCCCAAAAGGGTTTGAGGCCCCCGGCAGGGTCGCCGAAGGCTATCCCCACCCTAATTCCGTAATATACTTATACATAACCCAGAAATGGCAGAAACTTCCGGCCATGACGAAGACGTGGAAAATTTCATGAAAGCCGAAAAACTCCGGCCACGGATTAGGACGCTTCATGGCATAAATAACCGCGCCGATTGAATACATGATCCCCCCGGCCAAAAGCCAGAGCAAGGCCCCGGTCTGCAAAGCCTGAATCAGGGGATAAGCCCCAACGATTACCAGCCAGCCCATGGCGAGGTAGAACCCCGTGGACAGCCAGCGCGGCGCGTTCAGCCAAAGCATCTTCGTGATAATTCCGGCTACAGCCATACTCCAGATAGCAGCGAACAGGGACCAGCCCCACGTCCCCTTAAGCCCCACAAGGCAAACGGGCGTATACGTAGCGGCGATATAGACATAAATCATGGAATGGTCGAGCTTGCGCAGCCACATGATGCCCCGCTTGGAAAGCGGCAACCAGTGGTAGAGCGTGCTGGCAAGGTAAAGCAGGATCATTCCCCCGCCGAACACGGAAAAGGTGACCACATGCATCACGCTGGTGGGATTTACAGAAGCGACCAGCAGCATGACCAGCCCGGCAATGGCTAGGCAAAAGCCTATGAAATGGGTCAACCCGCTCATGGGGTCCCGTACATATTGAAACATTGCCGTTCCTCCCAGCATACTTTTTTCAAACGATTGTTTAAACTAAACTGCTTCAGAGTACACAAAAAAAGCCCGTAACACCAGCGGTGTCACGGGCCATTATCATCTATGGGATGTACAGAGCGGCTCTATTTTGAATCGGGATTATTCAGAAAGCATGCGTACTGCGCAGAATTTTCCGCACATAGCGCATTCTTTTTCATCTTTGTGGTCTTTTCTACGCGCACAGGCCAGAGCGGGGTCAATTGCCAGTTCGGCGATCTTGTCCCAGTCGAGTTCCTTACGTGCAATAGAAATATCTCTATCGCGCTGGACAGCATCCTTACGGCCCATGCCCACTTCACCGCACTGTGCGGCTACGAGGGAGGCTTTAACACCGTTCCAGACATCGTCGATCTCAGGCAGGGTCAGGTGTTCAGCGGGAGTCAGGTAGCAGAGGAAGTCCACGCCGTTCATAACCGCGATGGCACCGCCGATTGCTCCGGCAATATGGTCGTAACCGGGTGCGGAGTCAGTCACCAGAGGGCCGAGGACGTAGAGAGGCGCGTTGTAGGTAGCAGCCTTAATACCGCGAATCTGGGTTTCAACGAGATTCATGGGCACGTGGCCGGGACCTTCGATCATAGCCTGTACACCGTACTCGTGAGCGCGCTTGGCAAGCTTGCCGAGCACCAGAACTTCTTCCCACTGCGCAGCATCACCGGCATCGGCACCTGCACCGGGGCGCAGACCGTCGCCAAGACTCAGGGTCACGTTGTGCTTCAGGCAGATTTCAAGAATTCTGTCGTAGTTGGTGAGCAGCGGATTTTCTTCATCATGATCACGCATCCAGCGGGCAAGAATGGAACCGCCGCGGGAAACAATACCCAGCAGACGTTCATCCTCAGCAGTTGCCCAGTCAGCTCCGCGGCGGGTCAGGCCGCAATGCAGAGTCATGAAATCAACGCCCTGTTCGGCTTCTTTTTCCACTTCAGCGAGAAGTTCATCAATGGAAAAACCTGCGGGGTCTTCGTCACGGGCAACATACTGCTGCGCCATGGCATAGATGGGTACAGTACCCAGCGGCAGGGGGCAGCTGTTCAGCATATCGGTTCTGATTCCGTCCAGATCACCGGCAGTAGAAAGGTCCATAACGGCGTGTGCGCCTGCTTTCCATGCTGCATCCAGCTTCTTCATTTCCTTTTCACGATCATTTTTGAAAGGAGAAGTACCGATGTTGGCGTTTACTTTTACCTTTGCGGGCTGTCCGATGAGGGTGGGAGTAACATTCTTGTGATTGGGGTTCCCGAGCAGAACCATAGTCCCGTCTTCAATGCCCTGAATAATGGTCTCTTTGGAGAGACCTTCGCTCTTGCAAAGTTCATCAATGCTGGAATCAAATATGCTTTTGAGAGCTTTATTTTTTGAAAACATCTGATTTCCTTATAACTTTATTTAGGATTGTGCATTTATCGTATTATCAATGGTGTCTGTACAGGCAAGTCCATACCCCAAATCGTTGCAGGGTACAATGGAACTTTTTACCCCGAAACCAAATAAGAGCACAGCTTCAAGTTTATCTGAAAGCGCGGCACTCATTACTCTTTCATTAATTCTATGCGTTTAAAGCCTGTCATTTCAGAATTTTATCATGGAAAATTAAACAGATACAAAATCAAATTTGCATTTATGTATAATTTCTAGTAGATCAGCAGATCATATTTTTTGCGACACTAATATTTCAAGGGGGAAATTTAAAATGCGCAAATGGAGTGGACTGTTTATACTCACAGTGCTCTTTGCACTGCTATGTCAGCCTGCATTCGCTGCTGACTCCAGCCTCGGCCCGGCAAACGCCAAGGTATTCGGATTCTTTACACTGATTCCGCCGCTGGTGGCTATCGTTCTTGCTTTCATTACCAAGAACGTTGTTCTTTCACTTTTCATCGGTGTTTTTTCCGGTGCTTTCATGCTGGAAGCCAAGGGGTTTGACATCTACAACGGATTTGTAGGCGGCTTCCTGCGCCTTTCCAATGAAATCCTCAGCTCTCTGGCTGATTCATGGAACGCGGGTATTGTACTCCAGTGCCTCGCCATCGGCGGACTCATCGCGCTGGTATCCAAAATGGGCGGTGCCAAAGCAATTGCGGACGCTCTGGCTAAAAAGGCAAAAAGCCCCAGAAGCTCCCAGTTTGTAACCTGGGTACTCGGTCTGTTCATCTTTTTTGATGACTATGCAAACTCCCTCACTGTCGGACCGATCATGCGCCCGGTGACCGATAAAATGAAAGTTTCCCGTGAAAAGCTTGCTTTCGTTATCGACGCCACCGCAGCACCCATCGCCGGTATCGCGCTGATCTCCACATGGGTTGCCTACGAAGTGGGCCTGATCCGCGACGGGTTGCAGGGAATCGGATACACCATGAACGCCTACGGCGTATTCGTGGAAACCATCCCGTACCGTTTTTACAACATCCTTATTCTGGTCTTCATTCTCGCCACCATCTGGTTTATGCGTGAATTCGGTCCCATGTACAAGGCCGAACAGCGCGCCCGCACCACCGGCAAAGTACTTGCCGACGACGCCAAACCCATGGTCGCGGATGAAGCAACTGAACTGCAGCCTTCCGAAGATATCAAGCCCAGCATCTGGTATGCAATCATTCCCATCGGAACCCTGATTGTTGCCGCATTCCTCGGCTTCTACTTCAACGGCTACAACGGTATCATGGGCGGTGACGATGCCGCACTGAAGCAGATTTTCGAAGATGCTCCCATGAGCTTTATTGCTATCCGTGAGGCTTTCGGTGCATCCGATGCTTCAGTGGTTCTCTTTCAGGCCGCACTTATCGCAGGCGTTGTTGCTCTGGCCATCGCCATCGGCAGACGCATCCTGACTGTGGACGAAGCGATCTCCACCTGGGTACAGGGTGTTAAATCCCTGAACATCACCGCAGTAATCCTGCTGCTGGCATGGTCCCTTTCCGGCATCATTAAAGAACTGGGAACCGCCGCTTACCTCGTAAGCGTGCTTTCCGATACCATCCCGACCTTCCTGCTGCCCTCCATCATCTTCATCATGGGGTCCATCATCTCCTTTGCAACAGGAACATCTTACGGAACCATGGGTATCCTCATGCCGCTGTGCATCCCGCTGGCCTACGCACTGGTACCGGAACAGGGTTACGTAATCCTGAACATCGGTGCGGTCCTCACCGGAGCCATCTTCGGCGACCACTGCTCACCCATCTCGGACACCACAATCCTGTCCTCCATGGGTTCCGCATGTGACCACATCGACCACACCAGAACACAGCTGTTCTACGCCATCCCGGTAGCAATCATCTCCATCCTGTTCGGCTACATCCCCGCAGGTCTGGGAATGCCCGTACTGATGGTTCTGCCAGTAGGTGTTTTGGCAGTGCTTGCAACAGTACGATTCCTGGGTAAGCCTGTTTCGAACTAGTTCAAACGGCGATATATACAATTTAGAAATTCCCTCTCTCCGTGTTTTCGGAGGGAGGGAATTTTTCTTATGCCGCAACAGGCCCTATATAAATAAACTAATTGACGCAGAAAGCCCATATGCTAGATTTGGGCATGCCTTTCCTCTATCCGATCCTGAAATATAATAAATACATAGCATCAGTATTAAAAATATTTATATTGAGTGTGAGCATCTGCTGCGCCCTCCCTGCCCATGCGCAAAGATCATTAACTATAGCCTATCCTGACTACTGGCCTTTTTTCTCACGTTCCGAAAATGGAACCATGGACGGCATGTTTTATGAGATAATCTCAAAAGCTGCTCTAAATTCCAAAATCAGGCTGCAATGGAACGAATATCCGTGGAAAAGGTGCCAGCGTTATGTGCAGCAGGGTCGAGCCGATGCCATGATCACAGTCCCAACCAAAGAGCGGCTTGAATACAGTGTTACACACCCCACTCCTTTCTATAATAAGACAATGAACATATTTACATACGCCGGGCATCCCAAAATGGGCATAATTAATAAAATCAAAAACATTGATGACCTGAAGGCCAGCGGCTTGACTGTCATCACCTATGCCGGAAACGGATGGAACGATAAACACATCAGATCACGGGGAATCAAGGTGCAGGAGTCGCATCTGCGTGAAGGGGTATGGCCCATGCTCTCCCGTGGACGGGGAGATCTGATTATTGAATGGCCAGCCGGAGCATGGCCGGATATAGACAGGCAAGGTTTACGGAAAAAAATAATTCAAACCGACATTGTTTTGGAATCAATGCCTTTTCATTTATTAATCAGCAAAAAAAGCCCTTACGCCTCCAGCATAGGAACCATTTCAAACACACTTGCCGATATGAAAAAAAATGGAAGCATACAGGAAATTATCCATAAGTATTAATCTTTTCCAACTCCGCGGAACTGTTTTATCGTAATTCCTCCTTCCGAAATTCGGGGGGAGGAATTTATTTTTCGAACAATTAAATTATAATTAATGTTAAATTTCAATGCCCCCCATATAAAATGCTTCCAAAATATACACTAATTAGATATATACACGTAATCACATTAAGTACTTTTTTTGCCACCGCCACGTAATAATATCAGGAGCCTCCATGAAAATGCCGAAACTACAATTGCAAGGCCAACTGCTGCTGCCCATTCTATGCGTAATGATTCTGGGCATCCTGTCACTTCAGTACTTTAGCTACTGGGAATCATCTAGAGAATTTGAAAAAGAACTCATCGAGACAGTAAAAAGCGAAAGAGATAATACTATCGCCAGAGTTGATGAATGGTTTAAAAACAAAGCAGCCAACATCACAGTCTGGAGCAAGAACGCAAACATGGCTAAAGCCCTTGAAGGTGACGCCGACGCAATCGGGAATTTCGGTAAACTGATCAAAAACGTAACCCAGACTTTCCCGGATATCAAAAGCCTAAGGCTTGCAAATCCAAATGGCGATATTGTCCAAACATCTGCAAAATCGACAAAAAAAATAAACGTTTCCAGCCGCGCATATTTCAAAGGAGCGATGCAGGGCAAAACTTATATTTCAGAACCTTTGATCTCCAAGAGTTCCGGAAAGCCGATCATAGTCATTGCCACCCCGGTAAAAGACAAAGCCGGAAGCATTAAAGGCGTGATGTACATTGTAACTGAATTCCAGTCCCTGTACCAAGAAGTGCTTGCCACAGTTAAAATCGGTAAAACAGGCTACGCTTTTGCCACCGATAAAAACGGTCTGGTTGTGGGGCACCGCGAAGCTGAAAAAATCATGAAGGACAACATCAAAGGCTGGTCCTTCGGCCCAACCATGATCGGCAACGAGTTCGGCCAGTACAAATATTTCAGCCGGGCATTCCAGCAGGATGAAATTGTTGTCTTCGGCACCACCAAACTCACCAACTGGCGTATCGGCGTCATTGCCCCCATCGGCGAACTGCTGAGTGCAATGAAAACCATACGCAACCTCACTTTTCTCGGCGCGTTTATCACCATTCTTGCTGTGGGCTTAGTAGTGCTTTTCATCGTCCGCAAGCTGACCAAATCCATCAGAATCGTGGTTGATAACGCAAATATTATTGCAGACGGTTCTGTGGATATCACTATTCCCGATTCCATGGCCGACAAACAGGACGAACTGGGTGAACTGGGCCGTTCCTTCCGGACCATGGCACACAATCTTGGAGCCCAAATAGAAGAAATTACTGAAAAAAGCGCAGAAGCCGAAACCAAAGCGGACGAAGCCATGAAGGCCACCGCACAGGCCAAGGAAGCGCAGGAACAGGCCGCACGAGCCCAGAAAGAAGGTATCCTGCAGGCAGCCATGAGCCTTGAACAGATCGTGGATCAGGTAGCTTCCGCATCTGATGAACTGAATACCCAGATTCAGGAATCCCGCCGAGGTGCGGATGTTCAGCGCGAGCGCGTTCAGGAGACCGCCACCGCCATGGAACAACTCAACGCCACGGTTCTGGAAGTTGCCGGCAACGCTGGCAACGCAGCAGAAAACGCCGACGAAGCACAAAGTCAGGCTGAAGGCGGCCAACAGGTTGTTAACAAGGTAACTGATTCAATCAGTGAACTCAGCAAAGAAGCTGAAAACCTTCAGAACGAAATGAAAGAGCTGGATGGACAATCACAATCCATCGGTAACATCATGGGGGTCATCAGCGATATTGCCGACCAAACCAACCTGCTGGCACTAAACGCGGCAATTGAAGCGGCCCGTGCCGGGGAAGCCGGACGAGGCTTCGCAGTTGTTGCTGATGAAGTCCGCAAGCTGGCTGAAAAGACCATGACCGCCACACAGGAAGTAGGCAGTGCTATCAACGCGATTCAGGACAGCACCTCCAAGAGTGTTGATTCCATGGAAAAGACCACCAAAATGGTTGATGAAAGCACAGAGCTGACCGGAGAGGCACAAGACTCACTGACAGCAATTCTTGAAAACATCGTCTCCACCGCCGATCAGGTCCGGGCCATTGCCACAGCTTCGGAAGAACAATCCGCAGCCACCGAACAGATCAGCCGCGGAGCGGACGAGATCAACGCCATCGCCTCCGAAACTGCTGACGCCATGGAACAATCCGCCATAGCCATATCCGAACTGGCCGAGCTTTCTGAGCGTCTGCGGACCATTATTGAAGAGATGAAAGAATAAGCTGCATCAGCCCAAACCAATACAATTAAAAAATCCCTCCTCCCGATTTGATTCGGGGGGAGGGATTTCTCTTTTACAATCATTTTTTAACTATTTACATCCGAACCAGAACTTTTTTGGCTCCTTTAGTCATAGCCCGCTCAAAAGCCTCAGTAAAATCATCGAAGTCATATTCAGCTTCAATCAGCCCGCTGACATCAATCATACCCTGCTCCAGCACATTCAGGGCCAGACCGATATCCCCGCAGCGGGAGCCGACTATGGAAATCTCATCCACCACCAGCTTGGCCAGATTGATGGAACTTGGCAGGTGTGAGGTGGTCTTGGCTACGATGGTCCCTTCCGGGCGTACAAAATCAAGGGCGTAGTTTATGCCCTTCTCGCTGCCGGTAGCCTCCACCACCAGATCGAATTTATCCCATTCTGCCGCCAGCGCGGTGAGTTCTTCAGGATCGCCTATGCAATAGGTATTAACACCCTGCTTGGCCGCAATAGCAAGCTTGTCCTCATGTTTACCCACCAGCAGCACATGCGGATTGTAAAGCTTCAAAGCCAGTGCGGTCAGAAGTCCCAGCTTACCGTCACCTAGCACCATAACCCGCATATCCCCGGTAACGTGAATCTGCTGACTCACTTCCAGCCCGGCAGCCAAAGGTTCGGCAAAGACAGCCGCCCGGTCCTCAACTTTATCCGCAACCACGTAAAGATTTTCCGCCGGTACTTTCAGGTACTCAGCAAAGGCACCGTCATGGTTCACGATTCCCACGACAGTTCTATTCGCAACATGCCTGCGGTCACCCACATAAGCCCCCACTGGACAATTAATATCCGCCACAACCCGCTTGCCTACCAGTTCCTGTCGATCCGGGCACTCTTCCACTACGGCTACAAATTCGTGCCCCGGAACACCTGCGAAACCATAGTAGCCCTTATACAGTTCAATATCAGTATTGCATATCCCGGCCAGCAGCACTTTAAGCAGAGCCTCCCCCGGCCCAAGCTGCGGTTTATCCCGCTGGACAAAATCAATCTTCCCGTCTTCAAAATATATTGCGCGCATGTTTTCTCCTTTTACTTATAACACCAGCACCCTATTCCATAAAAAAATCCCCGGCAACCAAAGGCTGCCGGGGATTTGAATACAATCAAAATCAATACTAATTCAACATCCGCTGTTCCTTAAACCAACAAACCGCGTCCTGCACGGCCTCTGTTGCCGGGCGGTGAGTGTAACCCAGTTCTTTTTCCGCACGATCCGAGCTGTAATACATCTTCTTGGATGCCATGCGCACGCTGTCCATGGTTGCCACGGGATTCTTAATCAGCCCCAGCCTTGCCAGCATTTCCCCGGTAAAACCGGCTGAATACATTACCGGCTGCGGGACCTTGAATTTCGGTCCGGGCTTATGGGTAATGCGGGCGGTCATGGCAAACAGATCCTTGAGGCTGAGATTATCCCCGCCAAGAATATACCTGCGTCCGATCTTGCCTTTCTGCAAAGCCAGCAGATGCCCGTGGGCGATGTCATCCACATGGGCGACATTCAACCCGGTATCGGCATAGAACATGCCACCATCACGGGCGGCATTGAGGACCATGGTTCCTGTGGGAGTAGGGCGGGAATCCCCCGGCCCCACCGGGGTTGAAGGATTAACAATCACTGCCGGAAGCCCCTCATCACGGACCATGTCCATAACCACCTTCTCAGCCAGAAACTTGGATTTCTTGTACGGGCTGATCATGTCAGTCACCGAAGAAGAGGCATCCTCGTTCGCCGGACTTCCGTCTGCATTCGTTCCCAGCACACAAACACTGGAAGTGTAGACAATACGCTCCACCCCGGCTTCGAGGGCTTTCTGCATGAGCAGACGAGTACCCTCAACATTGGTACGGGTCATGGATTCCGGGTCCGGGACCCAGAGGCGGTAATCCGCTGCCAGATGAAAAAGATATTTGCAATCACGCAAAGCTTCTTCCAGCGCGACTTCGTTATTAAGGTCGCCGGTGATGAACTCAACAGGCTCTGAAACAAGCTTTGCCGCACGTTTTTTATCGCGCACAAGAGCTTTAATATGAAATCCCTGCCCGGCAAGAATCCTGACAAGACGGGAACCAATCAATCCGGTTGCCCCGGTGATCATTACGTTCATAATATATGTGTTTGTTTATTGGTAAGGTATTGATATAAAATATTCTACTGGACCTGTTCGGCTTCGGGGAGAGGGAATGATACGAGCAGGAAACACATGAAAAGAAGCCGTGCCTGCGTTTGCAGCAATGAATGATGGAAAGGATTGTGTCAAGTTTGGAATTGTAAATAAATGTTACGTATTTGTATTAGCTGGAAAAATCATTACCCTGCGCAGCCTTAAGTCCGGCCCGGACCTTTGCCGCAATTTCATCATAATGCTGCGGCGGGCAATTCATATAAAAAGGCTTGCTGTACCATGCGCCCTTGAATTTTATGGTGTAATCATCGGGATACCAGTTCACTTTCTTCATATCCACATAGCTGATCTCAACATATTCATCTGCCTTGGCCAGCATGCCCTGTCCCATGGCTTGGGGACTTTCCATTATGGCAGCCAGAACGACTATCGCTGAAGCTGCATCCTTCATCTTCCCCGTAAACATCCGCGAATAAACTGATTTATCCGACACTCCGAACTGATAGCTGAAAACATGCCCCACCAGAGCAAGAGCGACAAAAGTCAACATCGCAAATCCACCTACCGCAGCACCGGAAATATAAAACGCTGTCCGGATTTCCCTTACTCCGCCGTCAACAGCAACCACAATAATGACCATCAAAACAGTAAACATCACCAAGACTGCCAGCAGCATCTTCACAAACTCCATGAGCCTGAATTTATCCGCTAGAATGTGCCTGGCATTCCAGTTCCAGATAATTCCTGAGTCATTGATGGTTATGTCTGTGGCTCGGTCTTGGAGTTTCATGGGGTCAGTATAACATAAAAAACACCCCCGGCAACCAAAGGCTGCCGGGGGCTTCTTCATTCTTTATGCTTTAGAGCTAAACGCTAAGCGTTTTCAGTTGCTCCTGCAGCATCTTCTTCCCCGCCGTAAACCTTCTTCATGATGAGATAGGTTTCAGCGATCATCCAGATTTCGAGCAGGAATACGATCAGCCCGACTACGAAGAGCAGCCATTTGCCGCCGGTGTAGAATTTCTGAAGGTTGTAAACCATTGCCCAGCCGGTCATGGCAATCATGAAGACCATGGGGATACCGGTGTAGACGGCTTTAACCTTCTTGCGGGCAAGGTAGACGGTGATAATCAGCAGAGCCAGTGCGGCCAGCAGCTGGTTTACGGTACCGAACAGGGGCCAGAGAGCCAGTGCGCCCTGCTTCAGTGCGCCGATGGAGAAACCGCCGTTAAAGCAAAGTACCGCAGCAGTACCGACTGCGATAAAAGTTGCGGGGATTGCGCCGGACAGTGCAGGCATTTTGTATGCCTGTGCCAGCTCGCCGACAACATAACGCTGAATACGGGTAGCACTATCAAGGGTGGTAGCTGCGAAGCTGACCAGAAATACGCCCATAATTGCAAGAGCGATATTTGCAGGGATGCCGTAGCTGGCCATGAGGTTAGCGGAACCTTCGACAAATGCACCGAGCTTTGCGCCGAGACCGGCAGCGGAAGCCCATGATGCGTAGTGGGTGGTGAAGGCTGCGGTTCCGGTCAGCAGCTGACCGTCAGCAGTGTGCTTGCCGAGGCCAAGTCCGGCACCGACAGCAACGATAACGAGAATGGACAGAGCAGCTTCCATAAGCATGGAACCATAACCGATCATGCGGGAGTCGCGCTCGGTTTCGCACTGCTTGGCGGAGGTACCGGAGCTTACCAGAGAATGGAAGCCGGAAATAGCACCGCAGGCGATGATTACAAACAGGAAGGGCAGCATCGGCGGAGCACCCTGCGGAGCAAGGTCAAGCGCGGGAGCAACAAATGTGGGATGAGCCACAACAGCACCCACAACCAGCAGGATCAACGCTACGAAGAGCTGGTGACCGTTAATGTAGTCACGGGGCTGCAGCAGGGTGGTAACCGGAAGGATGGATGCGATAAACGCATAGACCAGCATAACCAGAGTCCAGACCACGATGGGGTTCATGCCTGCGATGCCGGGCATTTTGAAGGGCAGGTAAACACCGACCACAACAAATGCGTACATTGCCAGCAGAGCAAGGATGGACCAGACAGTGTGGTTCGCACCCTTCTTGTACATGAGCCAGCCAAGGCCGATGGCGATGGGCACCTCACTCCATACCGGAATGACAGCTGCGGGGTACATATTAAAAAGGATAGCGATAACCAGTGCGAACACGGCGATAACGATCAGCAGTTCAAAGAAAATGATGATCAGGAACAGGGAACGCACGCGGTGGTTAAGCAGTCCGGCGGCAAGATCCCCCACAGAGCGGCCCTGATTGCGCAGGCTGACTACGAGAGAACCGAAGTCATGCACGGCACCCATGAAAATTGCACCGAAGAAAACCCAGAGTACTGCGGGAACCCAGCCCCAGATAATAGCAATTGCAGGACCTACAATGGGACCGAGGCCGGCAATGGAAGTAAAATGGTGCCCGAAAAGCACTTCTTTTTTAGTGGGAACAAAATCCTTACCATCTTCCAGTTCGCAACTGGGACAAACTTTGTTCTCATCAACCTGAAAAATCTTCTTTGCCAGAAATTTGCCGTAGGTATGGTACGCAATGATGTACCCCACAAAGCAAAGACCGGCGACAACGAGTGAGTTCACCTCAACACCTCCAAAGAATAGAAACAATACAGGCGGAAAGACCTAAAACTTCCCGCAACCACACACTTTTTTATAAGCACCCTGCCCTTAAAACCCGTTCCGAAATCAGCCCGCCCGTTGCCTTCAGGCAACATATAAACACTGAATCCGGCCCCCTCGGGATGACAGTGGGTACTCATAGTAATTTTTAGGATTCTCCTAACTAAATTATTTCAGCGTAAATTACCAGTTCCCGTTTAAAAATATCGCAACATCAACCGTTTGCAATTTCACGATTCAAAATAACACGAACATTATTCGCGATTAACCTGCAACAACGTTACCGAAAATAATATATCCGCAAATAATGCGCTCACAATTTAATTGCAAAATCATTTCAAAAGGCTGCTAAGTCCCTTCCACCACATCCACTTTGGCAAATGCAGGTTCGTGGAGCGGAATGAGAATATCGGCCATATCCTTGACCTTGACCATGATGTCGTAAGCTTCATAGGTATTCACCGAAGTGCCGGGCGGAATCACTTCCATCTCCATACCGCGTACTTCCGGCGGAGGATTGAAATTCTCCATGATCACGCAGAATCCGGTAATGGCCGCTAGTCCGCCCTTGGTATCAATCAGAATAGTCATGCCGCCCGGGGTGTGGGCCGGGGTATGCATCATGCGGATACCGGGAACAACTTCGTAATCTCCGTCCACAGCGACCACCTGTCCGTTATCCTCCACATCCTCTATATAATCTTCCAGATAGCGGAAATCCAGCGGATGCGGTTCGTGTACATGATCCAGTTCCTTGCGGTGCACGTAAAATTTAGCATTAGTGCATTTGTAATCATTCTCGCAATGGTCATTGTGCAGATGGGTATGGATGACAATGTCGATATCTTCGGGCTTGAGGCCGTATTTTGCCAGCCCGTCTTCAAAAGTATAAATCTTACCGCCCAGATCAGCTTCACGATCATCGGAAATAATGGGCTGCATCTCCCCGGTATCAACCAGTATTTTCTTGTCTCCACCCTCGATGTACCAGCAGTAAATGGGAATAATGTACGGTTTCCCGTAATCATGCTGGTAAGTCATCATGCCTTTGTCGAATCGCTTGGTTCCCATGACTATGGGATGGATTTTGTACTTGGCCATTATCAGCTCCTTACCCGGACAGCTATCCGCCTGATGCTGTTTATATTAATGATGGCTGCAACATAGCACTGTTTTACTTCGGTATCCATTCCTTTAATCGTGACTCAGATATGAATCCCTCAATCACAAAAGGATCTGCGGCGATAATTTCTTCAGCTGGCACCTCATTTTTCGCCTCAAACATGATCATGCCACCAGAGCCATCTGCAAACGGGCCACCTTTGAATCCTCCCAGATTACGTGACTTCCAATATTCCACATGGGCAGGAACAGTCTTGCCGATTGCCTCCGGGCTGCCTTCCATTAAGTAATAGTATACAAAAATCACCTTTGAATCATTTTCCATATCGCCTCCAAACGCCGGGGTTACTGAAAACATCACCAGACACACCAGAAAAAACCACTTCATAGGTCCTCCTTTAGGCCATGGGCCGGATGGTGCCTAAAACCTTCACCATCTGCTCCAGTTCATGTTCAGGGATATGTTGCAGCCACTTTTCATTCAAAGCCTTCATTTTCACCATGCACTGCTCCACTACCTCCCGCCCCTCATTCGTCACTTCACACAGAACAAAACGGGAATCCTCATCAGACTTGAAAGTTTTAATCAAACCAAGAGAGGAAAGGCGGGAAATGGATTTGGATACATTGGATTTCTCATAGAGAAGATCTGAAAGAATCGCTTTCTGCGAAACAGGCCCCTGCTCTTTAATAGCCACCAGCACAACAAACTGCTGCTGGGCCAAACCAAACTCACGAGTAAGACGCGCCCCCTCCCGCTGCAGATAAGCCCCCAGCCGGAGCAACTCAATCACCATTTTATTTGCGTTGGACATCACTTCTCCATTTAGTTTCCCAGTCAACTAAACACAAAATCTCTAAAAATAGTTTCCTTGTCAACTAAATTTCTTTAGCAGTTCTACCATCCTGACCATTCGAGCAATGTGAAAATATATGCAAAGATCAGAACAAGAGCTCTCACCGCATCAAAAACAAATTCAACGCCCACCACCAACAGATTCGTAAAAAGATATCAACCTACTTAATTCAAAGGACTTATATAAAACATTGTTCTTTTTTTCACACAATTTAATGCTGAAACAATGAAACTCAAAACCTCCTAATGTGAAAAAATGTTCCTTTTTTCTTTATCTCAAAAAAGTTTGTTTCTTTTTTCACACGTCCGTAAACAATAGATCAGTTAAAAAAGTCACCGCCGCTGCAGGCGGGTTCATAAATTATAAAAGGAAGTGAGGAGGTCACCATGACTTACAAAGAGATTCAGGAACTGCTGATGAAGGAAATGCGTCTTTATCATTACCCTGTAGCCGTTAAATATTTCTTCGATCAGGCTGAGGTGGACGCATTCAAAGAAAAAGCAGAAGTCCATGTGCCGCTCAAACCCATGACCTTCTGTCAGTGGGAAATTGCCGCCCGCATGAAAGGCCAGACCGTATATTCTGATGTATCCGGCCTCGGCTGCGGCAACGCAAAATACGCTTTCGCATGGAAAGAGCTCGACGAGGGCGAAATCAAAGGCCACTCCAAGTATGTTGTAGACATGGAGCAGGCTGAAAAATTCGTACTCAGCAAGCCGCGCATGAAAGAAGGCATGATCGGTGTCGCAGTTGCGCCGCTGGGTTCCATCGACGGCATTTTCGAACCGGATGTCGTCCATTTCTACTGCGACAACATGCAGGCTTACCACTTTGCCGTGGACTACGCCGCAGCCACCGATACCCATCCCCTGCGCCCCAATGTGACCATGAACTCCTCCGCATGCGGCGGCTGCGTTTACACCTACAACGAGCAGGAATTCAACATGGTTCCGGCCTGTTCCGGAAGCTACAACGCAGGTAAAACCGAGCGCGGCGAAATCAACATCATGATTCCCGGCACCAAGTTCAAAAAAATGGTCCAGAGACTCTGCGACCGCATTGAGCTTGCCAGTTCCGCCATCACCAAGCCCGGCGACGGATTCCCCGGTCAGGATGTCTGCAAGAACTGTCCGCTGGTTATCTTTAAGAAAGAAAAATAAAAAATAGCGATTCCCGGACACTGCAATGTCCGGGAATCGCACCAATAGGAATGAAGGCGCTGTTCCTGTTCAATAGAGACAGCAAAACCAACTTTCGCTTAAGGAGATACACTATGTTTAAATCACGCAAAAGCCTTTTGATCATGGCTGTAGCGGCACTGGCAGTGGTGGCCTATATCCAGCCCGCCTTTGCTGACCGCCTCGCAGATGCCATCAGCGCAACCCCCAAGGGTGCTGAAGCAGGCCAGATCAACACCGAACTCGCCCCCGGATTCCTCGGAATTCCCGGCGGCCCCAGCGTTAACCTTATAATCGGCTTTGTCTGGGCCATCTGGGTCGGTTGGATATTCTCCACAGTCGGCGCATTCGGCGGCATCATGGCCGGTGTCGGTCACATCACCATTTACGGTTTCGGTAACTACGCTTCCACCTTCAAAAAGACCTCCCCGGTTATGAACAAGCTGGTCACCGACTCCATCCGCGTATCCAACCAGTGGCTGGTCGGTACTTCCGCAGCCATGTCCTCTTTCAACTACTACAAGATGGGCCGTCTGGTTCTGCCGCTGGGCCTCTCCCTTGCCGCAGGTTCCATTGCCGGTTCCTATCTCGTACCCTGGCTCACTGCCGGTAAAGTTTCACTGAAAGCATACATCGGATTCTTCGGTCTCTTTGTTCTCGCTCTGGGCTGCTACCTGTTCTATGAAACCACTCCCAAAGGACAGGCAGGCAAAAAGCAGGCTAAAGAAGCTGCAAAGGCTTTCGAAGCTTCCATCAAGGAAGAAAAAGAAGGCGGTAAAGTCGACACCGCAGCCATGGGTGTTAAGGTTGTGGACTTCTCCCTGACCAAGTGCGTATTCACCTTCTACGGTGTTGAATTCTCCTTCAACCCGCTCATCCCCGTAGTCGGCGGTTTCATCATCGCGGCACTCGCTTCCTTCCTCGGCGTTGGCGGCGGATTCCTGCTCGTGCCCTTCCTGACCAGTGTTGCGGGTCTGCCCATGTATCTGGTTGCAGGTACTTCCGCGCTGGCAGTACTCGTAGGTATGACCACCTCCGTTTTCACCTATATGGTTGTTAAAGATACCCCCGTGTTCTGGCCCCTCATCGGCGTGGAACTGCTCGGTATCCTCGTGGGTTCCTTCATCGGGCCCCGCACTTCCAAATACATTCCGGACGTATGGCTCAAGCGACTCTTTGTCGTACTGGCTCTGTACGTAGGTATCCGTTACTCATCCAAAGGATTCCTCGGCTACAGCCTGCTGCCTCCGTTCTAATTTGATGCCTCCGGCGGCTGGGGAAGGGAAACTCTTGCAAGAGTTTCCCCTTCCCCAGACCCCATCCCCTTCAGAACCTTTTAAAAAGGCTTCGCCGCTGGGGACCAAAGCTGGAGCTAAAGCTAACAACAAATCAACCCGCGTCTAATCGTGATTGGATGCGAAGCTTACTAAAACGTTTTGGGATTCTTAAACCCTTTTGGAAAAGGGTTTAAGGCTCCCGGCAGGGCCGCCGGAGGCATTTATGTTTGAATCAATATATCCCGTAATCGACAATCTGCTTATTGCACCTTATCGTATCGGCCTGCCCAGCCTTGCGGCTTTCTGGTTGGGTACTGCGATTATGGCTTTGTGGTGTACCCTTGCCGGGGAAATTTCCATGAGCCTGATTTATATCTGGAACCGGGAATATTACACTGATTTGAACCGCAAGATGACCCGCATGAATAATATTTCCATTGAAGCGATCCGCCACAAGAAAAAAGAAACCTTCAAATCCGCCAACAAATGGGCCAATGAATATTTCGGGAAAGTCTTCTTTTCCCATGCCGCGCTTTTTGCAGTTTCGCTCTGGCCTGTGCCTTTTGCCATGGGCTGGCTGCAATCCCGCTTTGCCGGAATCGATATCCACACAGTGCCTTATATTGAATTCGGGCTCGGCTACTCCTTTGTTTTTATTTTATCATATATTATTGTACGCTACGGCTTTTCTAAGGTAAGATCATACATACCGGTTCTGAAAAAAATAGACGACATGAGAGCGGAAGACGCTATAAAAGCCGGAGAGATGACTTCTTGGGATGAGCTGACGCAGGAGCCTGAATTAAAGGATGCTCCTGACGCCCCTGCCGGGCTTGAAAGCAAAGCTTAATTCCGCAAGAACTTCTCCGCAGCACAGCTTCCCCTTTCAGCGGAGAATTCATGTTCAAGCTCAGATATACTCTTCCTGCGATACTTCTTCTGGCCGGGGCCGCCTTGTACTTCTTCGGATCGCAGCCGGAAGAAACAATTGTTCACGTGGACATGTCCATCCGCGAAGAAGTCCGCGTCCCCGAACCGAGACCGGCCATAACTTACGCCTACCTGCCTCAATATTCACATAAAGTATCCTACCTGCGTCACAGTAAACTGATTGATTACCTGTCCCGCGAATCAGGATTCACCATCCGGCAGGTTTTCCCCGACACCTTTGAAGAGCACCGCCGCATGGTGGAAAACGGTGAAATCGACATTTCCTTTTCCAACCCCATGACCTACGTGGAAATCGCCAGAAGCGGTGCCCGTGCTTTTGCAAGAATCATCGAACCTTCCGGCAGCCCCACTTTCCGGGGCCAGATCATCACCCGCAAAGACAACCGGGCTATTACAAGGCTCAAAGACTGCATCGGCAAAACATGGATTGCCGTGGACCCGCTTTCCGCCGGAGGCTACCTCTTTCCGCTGGGCCTGTTTCTCAAACATGGAATCAAGGAATCTGAATTCAAGGAAATTTCATTTGCCCCCGGTCCGGGCGGCAAGCAGGAAAAAGCCGTACTGGCCGTCTATGCCGGAAAATATGATTTCGCCTCCATCCGCGAAGGCACCCTGAACGTGGTCCGGGACAAAATCAACATTGATAAAATAAGAATCATTGCGGAAACAGAATCTTTTCCGGGCTGGGTCTATGCCGCACGTAAAGGGCTTTCCGAAAAGGTGGTTAATAAAATCAAATACAGTATGTTCTCCATGTCCATGGACAACCCGGATCAGGCTTCCATTCTTTATCAGGCCGGAATGCGCGGCATTATCCCGGCAGAAGACAGCGATTATGATTCTGTACGCAGACTTACGAAAATGTTGGGACTGGATGAAGGAGGGGTAAAATGACGGATTTATTCTCCCGCTTGAAATTCAGGACCAAAATCAATCTCGGTCTGACCCTGATTGTGGCTTTTACCTCGCTGCTTATTGCCATATTCGTCATCCGCATGTCCTCGGACGCACTTATTGAACAATCGAGAAAACGGGGCGAAGTGCTGGCTGGAAATCTGGCCCTGCGCGCGGAAAACCCTCTCCTTTCTGTAGACCTGCTCAACCTCGGATCAATGGTCAATGAGTTGAAAAAAGCAGACAGTGAAATTGAATACGCCTTCATCATGGACGAACAGAACCGGGTTCTTGCCAACACTTTCAGTGACGGCTTCCCGGTACAATTGAAAGAAGCCAATGAAAGCGTGGGCAATAAAATCAGCGTGGTGACCGTTGATACCGGAAAAAGCAGACTTTTTGACTTTGCCGCACCTATATTTCTAAGTGACAAGAAGCTGGGCATGGTCCGCATCGGCCTTTCAAGGTCCGGGATACATGCCGTGGTCCAGAACCTCATCTTTGCCATCATGGTCCTGACCGGAGCGGTGCTGCTGCTGGCGGTGCTCATCTCCACCCAGTTTGCCCGGCAGCTGACCCTGCGGCTGGGATCGCTGCAGAAACATGCCGAGGATATTGTCACCACCCATCTGGGCCCCGGCCTGCGCAAGGATGAAAATAAAGACGAAAACATTACTGACAAATTCAAAAGAATCGTCAGCAACCCGCCCAAAGGCGATGAGATTCAGGAACTGACCGAAACCTTTGATGCCATGGGCATGAGCCTTGCCTGCCACATTGAAGACCTGCAGATCACAGAGGCCGACCTGACCCGGCAGAAAGAATTGCTCAAGACCATCATCAATGTTTCCCCGGACTTTGTATCCCTGCTGGGGCCGCAGCTGACCTACCTTGCGGTGAACAAAACCTATGCCGAACATCTGGGCCGCAGCGAAGAAGAAATCATCGGCCTGACTGATGCTGAGATATATCCGGAAGAGACTGCCGCCGCACGCATGGAAGAGGCTCGGGTGGTTCTGGAAACCGGACGTCCGGTAAACAAGGAAACCCGCGAACCGGAAACGGACGACTCTCCGCCCCGCTGGTTCCATACCATCCGTGTTCCGGTACACGGCCAAAGCAACAATATCATCGGGGTACTCTCCACCTCGCGCGAAATTACCGAGCTTAAAAGTTATCAGGCCCAGCTGATCCAATCCCAGAAAATGGAATCCATCGGCAAACTTGCCGGAGGCGTGGCACACGAAATCAACACCCCCCTGGGAATAATACTCGGTTACGCACAGCTGTTACAGGAAGACCTTGATCCCGAAGACCAGATAGCCAAAGACATGTCCATCATCGAAAAGCAAACCCGGGTCTGCCGCAAGATCGTAGCCGACCTGCTCGGATTTTCCCGCCAGAATGAGAGCGAGAAGATCACCATGTGTTTCAACAACTCCATTCTGGAAGTGGTGCAGCTGGTCAGCCATACTTTCAAGCTGGAACAGGTCCGCATTTCAACGGAGCTGGACGACCGTTTCCCCATCATTCACGGGGACCCGGAAAAGCTGAAACAGGTCTGGCTGAACCTGCTTTCCAACGCACTGGAAGCAATCGACGAAAAGGGAAACATCCATATTTCAACCCAGCTGGATACCGCATCCATGACCATTACCGCCATCTTTGCCGATACCGGGCACGGCGTTGAGGCTAAAAACATCAATGCCATCTTCGATCCCTTCTACTCCACCAAGCCGGTTGGCAAGGGGACAGGACTGGGACTGTCGGTATCCTTCGGTATCATCAAGGACCACGGCGGGACTATTGAGGCAGTCAGCCCGCTGCCGCGCAGCCTGCGCAACACGCTTGAGCTCCCGGCAAAATCAGGCCCGGGAACATTATTCAAAGTAACCCTGCCCCTTGATGAGCTTTCGGAAGAAGAGCAACTGTAGGGTTTCTTTATACGCTACTGTTTGATATGATGAACTATTATGAGATTTCGACACGTATTCAGCCACTGGACGTACGAGACATTTCCGCCGGGACGGCTGCTCCGGCGAAGATATAATTCTTTCAGGAAACTCATGGAACTGGAAGAGGAATGCCTCAAATCCATTTCACACATTGAAGATATCGGCTTCGGCCTGACCGTAACCGACTGGGCCTATGTGGAAAAACAGGCCGCCGATCTGGGTATTAATATCCGGACCATGCTCGAACATCTGCAGGACATGAACCCGGTACGGTTCATGGACATCATGGACTACTACAACAAGATCAATTTCTACGTGCGCATGGCGGTCACTGTACCGGACCCGGAAATCTCAAAGCCTTTTACCTTCACCCTTGATGATGCCATCGACTATGAATTCAAGGCCGGAGCCTGTGCCGCCGACCTCGCGAGACTGAAAAAAGCGGGAGTTCCGGTTCTGGACGGCATGGTCATCGGTTCCGATGTGTATAACTACTATATCGAGGCCAACAACCTGCGCATCGCCATAGATGAGATTCTTGAATCGGCGGTTACCACGAATATCTCAGATCTTAGCCAGATTTCGCGCACCATCACCGACCGCTTCATGCAGGGCAAAATGCCCGAAGCAATCGCCAATGAAATTGAAATCGCGGCCCTTGAGACCTCACGAGGCAGCGGTAACCTGACCCTGACCGCATCCTCAACCCCCGAAGGAAGTCTCTACGGACTGCCCGAAAGCTGGTGTACTATTTCCCCGGTAGCTGCTCAGGATATTGTTGAAGCATGGAAAAAAGCAGCCACCTGTAAATTTTCAGCGGAATCCATCAAAGCCCGCATCGAATCCGGATACGCGGACCGCGAAAGCCCGGCTTCGATCATTATCCAGCCCTATAAGGACATCCACGATTCAGGTGTGCTTGAAACCCTGCACGAGTCATCGGACCTTCCGCCCAAGGACAGGGAGCACGGATGCTCCGCCATATTCAGCAAAAACTCGACCACCCCTTATCTGGTTTCCAGACGGGAAAAGCAACGCATTCTCTCCAAGCCGGAGCAATCTCCGCTTTCCACCCATTCGGCAAAAACAATCTCCGCCATGGGCAGAAAAGCTGAAGAATTGTTCGGGTTGCCCCAGAAATGTTACTGGGTAACCGACCGGCGCAACCGGGTCATGATCACATCGGCCCGTTCCTACCCTTTCAAGGGAGAAAAGGAGACCGTACGCATCAAGCAGGCACTCTCCTACATTGCCAGCCTGAATATTTCCCCGCGCAACACGGAGATGTTCCTGCCGGAAAAAAGCCGCTCCATGTACGATCTGGTGCGCTTTGCCAATGAAAAGGGAATTGAGGAAATGTTCTCGCTGGTCAGCAAAAAAGGACTTGGAATTGACGGAGCCAAACACTTGAAGGCCCGCCAGCCCATTGACATCACCCTGCTCAACCTTGCTGACGGGTTATTCTCAACCGCTGCAGGCAAAATGGATATTTCGCCGGACGACATCAAATCCGCCCCCATGTGGGCTCTCTGGTTCGGCCTTGGCGCGGACCGGACCGGCTGGGAAGGGGAAAACAGGATTGACGGATACGCCATTCTTTCCCGGACCTACATGAACATCACCCTGAAATCGGAAAAAGACCTCACCGAAGTGGACGCGGTCTGCGATCCAGATGCCCGCTACAACCATATCCATTTCCGCTTCAAAGGCGGCGACGGAAGCCCGGCCCAGCGCATTGCCCGAATCAGATTCATAAGAACCACACTGGAATCACAAGGATTCGCCACCACCCATCAGGGTGATATGATTGAAGGTATTTTCAGACAAGGAAGGGAACCGGAAGTTCAAAAACTGCTGGCAACAACAGGACATCTAATCGCCCACATCGCCACCCACCATCCGGTAGTGGCGGATAACGAAGACGCGGATCAGATTGCAGCACGCTTTATTTCAGGGCTGGGGTAATTTTGATGCGCTATCGCGCTTTTGGATTAAAGGATTTCGCCTCCGGCGGCTTAAACCCTTTTGCAAAAGGGTTTGTTCCACTGTCGCTATCCCTAAGACTCGCGGAAGCCGCTCACCTAAGGGCTAGTGCAAGAATCCCAAAACCTTTTATTAAGCTTCGCTGCATATGATCTAGGACGTTACAAAATTAACTTTTCACCTGAGATTTCTTGTGAATCTGGACCAGAAAATGAACCAGCTTGTCTTCGATTTCGCGGTCATCCACGTATTCGATGATCATTTCCTTGGCTTCCTCAAGATCATATTCTTTCAAAAGCTCACGTAAACGCATACGCAACTGGGCTTTCTCGCGTTTTATCTGCAGATCTTCCAATATATCGGTTACATAGTCGAAATCTTTCTTGGCAAGGGCTTTACGGAAGCTGGTACGCACGAAATGGGAATAAAAACGGCCTGAAATGCCGGAAAGCAAGGTACCAAGCCAGACACCGATTACCAGCGTCACCAGATCGGCCGCCCTTTCCTTGGCGATATTGATCCACTCACTTACATCGCGGTCCCTGAGCAGATCCTGCGTTTTGCGCATTTCAAGAACCATGCGCTTGGCTGCCGGATTATTCTTGTTGATATCCAAAGCCATACGAAACTGAGCCTCGGCCAGTTCCAGATCACCCATTTTAAAATAAGCCCGCCCGAGCAGGCTGTACAGCCAGTCCGAGCGGGGATGACTCTTCAAGCTTTGTTCAAGGCTGGAAACCGCAAGTTCGTAATCCCCGCGGTCAATCAACTCCTGCCCCATTCTTCCGCAGGAAACTTCGGATTCCAGCACAGTCGGGACAACCGGCACTCCCTGCGAAGCCGTATCTGCCCGGCATTCAATAATACCGCACATGACGGTCAGGGTCAGTACCACACAAATCAGCCAGATAATTCTTTCTGTTCTATTCATTAAGGGCCTTATCTATCAATTGCAGCTTATTTGCAGCTCTACCATAGCCGCTTGATACTGCTGCCGGGATAGTAGAATTTCAAAATATGGTCATACTTCCTGGTCTTGCCAAGCTCCGCAGCTCCCCATTGCGAATAGCCAACACCGTGACCCCAGCCACGGCCTTTAAATGTATAATAATCTCCCTTTTTGTCAATTCGCAGGAGAATATCAGGTAATTTCAAGACACGTGAACTGCCCAAAGTGGTCCGGGTACGCAGATCGCGATAACCGGACTTGTACTTGATACGCACCTTGACGATCCTGCCGGAGGGCCCTTTTTCCAGTGCAGTTATGGAACGGATACCGGGCACGGAAATACCGATCTTTTTCAACTTGGCTTCAATATCCTTGCGGCTGTACTTCTTGGTCCAAGAAGCCATCTTGCCCTTCAGGCTGGCCGGGTCCTTATGGGCAACAAGATACGCCTTTCCGGCACCGAAAATAGCCTTGGCGTCGGCAGTGAATCCGCCGCTGTTGGCCGTATACTGCGAAAGTATGGGTTTATCCTTATATAACAGCACATGTCCGCTGGTCTGCTTCACCGCCTTGTCAGTGCGTTTGTCCTCGCGATCCACGCCCGCGTACATCTGGTCGTAGGTATCGGCGTAGACATCGTAGAAAAGATGGGTGCGGTGCAACTTCTGGTAATAGGCATAGGTCCGCGCGGCCACGGCCTGAGCCTTCAGGGTTTCGGCGGGCCATGAAGCGTATGATTCCGCCGGAACCACAGAACGCAGGTAATCTTCGATATCCACCAGATTGAGGATCAGCAGCTTGCCTTTACGGATGCTTACATCGATGATCCCGCGCACCTTCTTGGTCTCGGAACCATAGCTGACCTTAAGTGCTCCATTGGACTTGAACTTGATACGCGTGGCGGAAACCACCTTGCCGTCCAAAGTCAGACGCTTGCCGGACATGCCTACCTTGTACTTACGCCCGCAACCAAGCTCGTCAGTGCAAATCTTATCCTTGCCGGTTCCGGTGGTTACGGTAAGAGACTTAACCTTGCGACTCAGACAAACCCGCAGCGAAGGCTCTTTGCCGATCTTTTCAGGAATCTTTTGGGATGGTTTTTCTTCGGGCTTCTGGTCCGGTTTCTGTTCAGGCTTCTGTTCCTGTTTGGCCCGCATGGCAGAAACCACTGCTTCGGCCTGAAACTTGAACTTACCTTTAGGAAAATAGCGCAGGTATTGACGGAAAACATTTTTGGCCCGGTCATAACGGTTCATCTGGTAATAGAGAAATCCCAGCCGATAAAGGGCGGTATCCGCATAATCCGGGTAATTACGGCCTACCATGCGGTAGACATCGGCAGCCTTTTCCGGGGCATCCAGAAAAGTGGACAGAACCATGGCCTTGCCGAACATGGCGTTGACCCGAGTCTTAGCCACCGGGGAATAATCCACAGCTGTATCATATTGTTCAAGGGCCTCGAAATATTTACCTATATCAATGAGATAGCTGGCGTAATTAATATGCCACTGGGCCTGAGCCTGATCTTCCAGTTCGATGGGCGAATACTTGCGGGCCTGTGCTCCGGACGGGACCAGCAGCATAGCAACCAGAATGGCAAGAAAAAATTTGTATATATGGCTAAATTTATTGTTCATCTTTATTGTCCTCCGGTTTTACTGCACCAGAATTTTCCGCTTCCGGCTTTTCTTTTACAGGCATGGCTTCAACCTGCTTTTCGTCATCTTTCTGCTCCGGTGCCGTTTCCGGCTCTACGGAAGAGTCAGCGGGAGCTGCGAGATGATCAAGATAGTCCTTCATGTAAAGCAGATTGCTGTCCGCCGGACTGAGCAAAAGAGCTTTATCAAGAACCTGCCGGGCCTGCCTGAGGTCACCCTTGTTCAGCAGGTAGCGTACATAAAGCTGGTGCAGACGCACATCATAAGGGAATTTTGAAATGCCCTCGCTCATGGTTTCGGACAAAGCAAGGTCATCCCCCAAAGCAAGCAGGGTGTAAGAAAGATAGAGATAAACATCCCGGTCATCTTTCATCTTAAGGGCCTGATTCAAAGCCTGATAGGCATCCCCGTAATGCTGGCTGTGAAAAGCACTGACGCCCTGTTCCTTAAGCTTCGCAAATTTCTTTTCCAGCTCTTCCGGCGTGATGTCCTGATCGTCCACCAGAATTATCCTGCGCCCGTGCGGGTAGGGGGCATCCAGAATGGATTTGACCAGAATATCACCTTTGATATTCAAATGATCCCTTGAGGCTGTCCCGAAAAAATTATCGCTGACCACCAGTTTTGTAGAAGACAGCAAATTGATTTTATTATCAAAAAGGTTGTTGTCCTTGATTTCGGCATTGCCACCGCTAAAGACAATCCCCCGCGTGCAATTATTGATGCTGGAGCGCAGCACAGTTCCGTTTCCGGCACTGAGCAGCAAGCCCTGCCGGACATCATTTATACGCAAACCCTGAAAATCATAGTTACCCGTTTTTGTAACCGCCACAGCATACTCACCGCCGCTGAACGAAGAAGAGCGCAGTTCCGCATATCCCCCGGCTGCGGTAACAGCCTTGCTGAACCCGCTGAATTCGCACTGGGAAAGTACTGCCTTGCCGCCGGGCAGGATCTTTATTCCCTCAGTGGAATTTGATTCCAGCCGAACCGGAGAACTTATTTCACCAAGGGCCTGAAAAGAACCTGAGACATCAATACGTCCCTTATCTTCAAAACGGATCTTTGTGCCGAACTGAATGGAAAATTCCACACCTTCCGGCACAGTCACCGGAAATGCAATGCGGTAATTTCCTTTGACCAGCACACCGGAAAGCTCGCCGAAAAGCTCACGTTCATCAAACTGAGGCATGATAACTTCAGTCACCCCGTTCAAGGGTGACATGTTTCCTGCCTTATCCTTAATGCGCACCCGGTAAAACACAGTGTTTCCCTGCATTACGTCGGGATCAACAAATTCCGGAGTACGGGTCCGGGAAACCACTTCATATTCGCCAACCGGCTCGGCACCCTTTTCGATTACAAATTCATCCAGATCAGTTGCAGCAGGAACTTCCCAGAACAGCTGAATACCATCGCGTCCGGTCTGGAATTCTACTGTCTTAACAACCGGAGGCAATTGGCCGTCGAGAGTGATCAGAGAACCGGATTCAGGCCAGAGCCTGTCCACGCCGTTAGCCTTGCGCATGCGGACCATCAAAGTCTCGTTTGCGGATTTATCGCCCTCGCGGACCACGTAAAATCCTTCGTAAACGCCCTGCGCAGTCTGGGGCAGCGGGATATTTTTCCTGAAATCACCGATGTCGAAAGAACACTTAAGTCCCGGTTCAGCATCAACACGCACCGCAATCTTCTGTCCTACCCCGAAGAGCCGGTTATCCACGTTGGTATCCACGGCGATAACTTCGGGCAGCTTCGGTCCCTTGGGACAATCGGGCAGCACCTGCGCCATATTCCAGGCCCAGTCATAAACCACCATACGCATCTGCCGCCTGATAGGATCGGAAAAAACTTCCTCAACTATGGTTCCGGCAAGGCCGACCACCCCGGTGGGAACAGAAATACGGCGTTTGGAAGCACTGTCCCGCCATTTGCCCACCAATGTTCCTGCTGCGTTATACATCATCACTTCCGCATCCAGCTGAAAAAGGTCAAAGGCCAGTGCTTTGATCATATCCGCGCTGTAAATATCAGTCTTGACGATGCCGTCAGCACCCAGCAGCTTGCACAACTCCACATCACTGAGCTTACGCCAGCCTTCATCGCGCCCCAATTCCGCAAGGGTGTTGTCCACCACATCCTTTTGCAGGGGCATGAAACCTTTCCCGGCCAGTTGGTTGGTAATGGCTGCCCGGGAAATATCGGCTACGAACACCCGGTCATCATCAAGCACAAGCACGGATTTGTGTTCTGTGGAATTCTCAGCATGCTTGATGTATTCCGCAGGCAGAACCGCGATTTTATACGGAATAGCCTCTTCCTCTGCATACTGCACGGCCTGAGTTGTTCTCTTGCCGAAACAACCGGAGAGAAGCAGGCCAGCCAGCAATAAAAATATGATGGAACTATGCTTGTTAATCATGGCTAAGACTTCAACTTTCTATCTACGTTAAAAGAATTGACCGTACCGAGAACGGAACGGACCTCGCCTTCCAGTTGCAGGTGCTTATCAGCAAGGGAATATGTCCCCCCTCCCCAGGCCTGCAATTGCCGTCCGCTGAGATTAAAAGAATTTATGAGCAGGTCCTTACCGCTTAAGGCCGCCCGCAACCTCGCTGTGCTGAACTTCAAAACCTGTCCTCCGCCTTCAGGATTGGCAGAAACCGCATCCATCAGATCAATGAAAAATCCCAGACGTGGATCAAGACTGGCAAGATTGAATACATGCAGGTCGTCAATTTTAGCGGAAGCCTCACCGCGCACGGACTTTACAAGCCCATCAGCATCCCCGCCCTGCATGAACAGATTGGCATTGAGATAAATTTTTCCGCGCAGAGATACAGAAAGGTCCTTGGCAAAACAGGCAATCAGACTGGGCAGGCTGGTACCGCGTCCTTTCACATTACACTGGGCGGCCAGCTGGTCCTGTGTCAGCACCACATCGGCATTGAGATTGAGGTGAAAAAGTTTCCCGCTGGCCTTTACCAAGGCGCGCTCTGCTCCTGAATGAACGAATACAGCGACATCGCTGAAAGGCCAATCATTGTAATAAAATCGACGAATGGAAGCCTTGCCGCTGATCTCCTGCCCCAGCAGATATTCAAAATTGAATTTCTCTTTTGCACCGGCAACTCCGACAGAAGAACCTGCTTCAGAGTCATCTTTTTCAGGAACGCGAATACTGAGGGATTTCAGTTGCGCTTCATAGCCGGAAAGATTGTTGCGCGGGGTATTGAAATACCCGGAAGCTGAAATGCGTGTTTCCTTGTGGCTCAGCTGGGTATCAAACACAGTCCGCAAAGGATTTTTTTTTTCAGCCTCGCAGGTGATAATGTAATCGAAGAGGGCAAAATCCAGTGCCTCGGCCTTGAACCGGGCCTGCTTCAAATCAAAGGGAAAAGCAAGCGATGCCTGCATGTTGCAGCTACCGCCTGTGGCTGAAGCAACATTGAAACTGCGCACGGAGACTTTGGGCTTGCCGTCTTTTAATTCAACGTCGGCATCGATTTCGGAAATACTGAGTTCCTGCTTCCTGCCGTCCAAAGATTCCAGCACCAGCACCAGATCCTTGGCACTGACGGTCATCTTGCCGGAAAGCCCCTTGTTGGCCACAGAACTGGGCGGAGAGGACAATGAAACAGATTTGAATATCAAAGTGCCCGTGGGTTTGATGGATTTCAGCTTGGCGGATTCGCACAGGGAACGGGTGGCATTGCGGCCCCGTTCGCTCTTCCGGGCCATGGCGTAAAGCTCCCCGGCATCCACCTGTGCTTCATCAAGGGTAACCTGAAAAGTTCCGCCCTGCCCCATTTGCAGGGAAAGACCTTTACCGCTGGTGGAATCAAGAACCAGCCCCCCGGCCTTCACATCCATAGTTCCGGCTGCGCTGTCCACACTGAAATCAAGGTCGGTAGTCTGAAATTTTCCGGCCTCGGCCAGTTCGGGAATGGTGGAATTATCCATGTAGCCGAACCCGGTCAGAAATCCCAAAAAGGAAGCCGGATCAATGGAACATTCGCTGGCCTGAAGATTGAGCTTCAGCGGAGAGGTGGAAACCATATCCAGCCGCCCGGAAAATTTAAATCCCAACTCGGCAATGGAAGCACTGCGCACGTTGAAGGCGAACCCTGTGCTTTCCTTCTCCATGCTGGCGGAAACAGTAAGCGGCTCAGCCTGATAGGAATTGGTCAGCTGCACCTTGCCGGAAAGCACATCAATTCTATCGGGAAACAGGGCCGGGAGTTCAAGCGCACCGGAGCTGCCCCCGCGATACTCACGGTGGGCAAGGGCTTTCAGATCCGGTCCCTGCAAAATAGCATGGCGAAGTTTAATTTCCCCGGTAAGCAGACTGGGGAGATCGGGAAAGATGACCAGCTTCGGGATACTGACGGTATCCATACCGCTCTGCACACGCAGATTGGTCACCTCCAAAGAAGGAAGGGGGTCGTAGTGAATCGTAATTTCTTCCATTACGACCCCCATTTGGGTCATATCAGAAAGCGTCTTTTGTACGGCGTCCACAAAATTAACACTGACCAGCACCAAAGAACCGACCAAAACAATGGCCGCTACAGTCCCGCCAATGAGAATTCCCTTTTTGTGCAACACCGCAACACCGCCTTTTTATTACTTAAGTACGAATACTACCCTTGCCTGTGCCAGCAGGTTATACTTCTGGTCATAGGCAAATACGGTAGCCGCGTCTTCAACGCTGACCACTGCGTCAGTGACGTTCTGCACGGTTTTTCCGGTAAGCACCATGGGAGACTTGCTGCCCCATGATTCGAGCAGGGCACGGGCCTTCTGCAGGTCAGTTGTGTAACCTCCGCAGCCTCTTTCGATCAGGACCTGATTGAGGACCTTGGAAGGATCAAAGAGCACTTCATTCTTTTCAGTCAGGATGCGGTTGACCAAAGCGGGCTTGAAGTCGAATTCACGCACATCAACGATGATGCCGTCAACCGGGGTAGCCACTGCAGCCTGAATCTTTTCGGAAGCAGGCTCGGTAGTCTGTACCGGAGGTTCAACTTTTTCAGCCTTTTCAGCAACTTCTTCCTTAGCAACCTCTTCTTTCACAGGTTCCTCGACCTTGGCGACAACCTCTTCTTTTTTCTCTTCTACGGCAGGAGCAATGATTTCAGGTAGGGTTTCCGGTTTGAATGCCGGAATTTCACGAACCTTCAGAGCTTCGGGCTCTTTGAGGATAATTTCATCAAACGCGCTGTACACGGAATCATGGCCGTGCAGATTCAGACGCAGGCAGACCCTTGCATAACCTTCAGTACGGTCGAAAGATTCACCGCAGGGGACAGCACCGCGCAGGGAACCCTGAACAGTGGTACGTACACGTTCACTGGCAAGCATTCCATCACGCACAGTAGTCTTACCGCTGAGACGCAATCCCTGATAAATTTCAAGCATTCTGCGCTGGGCAACAACTTCTGCGGCACGTTTAGCACGGTAACGGCTCTGCCCGGCTTCGGACTCACCGATTACCTGAATGTATCCCTTCTGGAACACTTCATCCTGATTCACAACCTCGAGAATCTTTTCCCCGGCAACAGCGGAGCCGGCAAAAAGCACTACCGCTGTCAGGGCAAGCAATAATTTTTTCACGTTATCCTCCACTGTTAGTAAATATTCATAATGTTACGCAGACGCATCAGGGAAAGGATCAGATCCGCACCGTCCATGTTGTCGTCAGGACGGAAGGCACCGGACAGATCGGTTTCCATGAGATTGCGATTAACCACGGTGACAATGGCGTTGTACCATGCGTCGGTGGGTTCCACATCAGGGTAGAGAGACTTCTTCTGGCCCATATGCTGGGTGGACATGGATTCATCCCCGGTCAGCTTGATGAGCACATCTTCCAACACAAAAGCCAGCTCCTTGCGGGTCATGGGCTTTTGGGGATGGAAGAGATAAGCGCGGGTCTGTTCATCATAGGTCGGCTCAAGACCGCGCACATTCCACTTAAGGACGGTCATGATTTCCGGCTCAAACATATGCCCGACGACATCGGCAGGAGTAAACTCGGCCTTTTTGTTGTTTCCGGGCACGGGAATACGTCCGGCAAAAAGCCTGTCCAGATGGAGTTCGTCCACCAGCAGTGCGGCAACATCGGCGCGGTCCACTTCTTCCTTGACCGCAATCTGCTTGGCGACATCGGTCAGGGTATAGTTGCTCATGGCCCGCAGGATTTTCTGGGCCCGGTTATACAAGGCGTTGGCCTTGTCATGCCACTTGCCCGGAGAGGCGGAAAGCACCACGCCGAGAACATCTTCGGCTTTGCGGAATTCGCCGCCCTTAAAATAGGCTTCGCCCATGAAATAATGAACGGCCTCGGTCTGGCGGTAGTAAGGAAGGTCCTCTTCCACTACATATTTGATCATCAGCTTAGCATCAGCGTAGAGGTCTTCCGCCCTCTGCAGCCAGCCGCGGGTGGCTATGTGGGAATAAACCCGAATTCCGGTCACGTAGACACTGAATTTATGGGAACGGTCACGCCTTGCTTCACGCACGGCCTTGTCAAACTGGTCAATGGCCCGTTCAGCATCTACTGCGCTGTACTCTTCATCGCTTTCGCTTTCGGCACGCATGGCGTAAACAAGGGCCTTGCCTGCGATGGCGGGCGCGAATTCATCATCAAGGGCTACAGCCCGTTCAAAACGGCCCATGGCCTTTTCAGGCATGCCCTGATCAATGAGCTCCATACCCATCAGATAATGATGGGCCGGGTTGTCTTCAATGGACATGGGTTTCACTTTTTTTCCGCACCCGGCAAGGGAGAGAATCAAAAGCAGACCCGTTAGAAATATTAAATATTTTTTCATCCGGTTATCCTCCTTTAAAATCCTTCTGGATTCTGCCAGCGAAACTTTAGATTCCTGCCGTCCATTTTGGACTGGAATTTTTCCACACCTACATCATGAAGCGCGGTGCGGACCCGCTTGAGCAGATTCTCAGCACGCAGAGTTGACCAGTAGCTCACTTCCATGTTCATGCCGTTCTGACGCTTGATTTCCTTGCGCACAAAACCGGGCACATCCTCAAGGGCCGCGCAGACCTGCGGCAACTCCGGAAAACCGAGGAAGGTCAGCGTGTAGCGGAATCCCTTGCCGCGATCCAGTTCGGCTTCCATGCTTTCCAGCAACTCACGGGCAATGCGAACCGAAGCCCAGTAGGCTTCAGGCCCGGCTGCGTCCACAGCCCTGCTGTAGACTTCAGCAGGTTTTCCGGAAAGGCTGACATATTTTTCAACCGGCCTGCGCACCTCACCGATCTTCTGACCGTCGGAAATACGCACACAGGTCAGGTGCATAACCGGGTTTGCCGCCTTGGGCAGTTCAAGCTCCACAGTTACAACGTAATCAGCCTTAAGCAGACTATTGAACTTTGCAGCCTTCCTGAGGTTCATGGAACCTTCAATCTCACTGAACTTGGCACGGGACATGGGCCAGTCGATTACCTCAAACTGGAATTTTTTCCCGAAAGTACGTGAAACAGCGTGTACCAATTCCTTCATGGATTGCGGCGGAACAGAATTAAATCCGGCCCCGGAACCGAAAATGAGCAGTCTCGGCAGACCGGACATTTTCTGCAGGATGGCAAGGGTGGTGTAGTCGGAATAAAGAAGTTTACTGTCGACCACGGCATCAATGGTGATCAGATAGCCGTCAGCGGTGGCTCCTTCCTGCAACACCTTGTAGGAAGTGACATACCCTTTTGAATGGGTGGCAATCTCGTCACGGACCAGCACCCCGGACTCCACAAGGGAATCAGACGCCACTGCCGTGCCTATCTGCATTTCAACCGCAGTACGCAAAGCTGAATTGAGTGCCTGATGGCGGTCAATTCCTTCGCCGGTGGCCTCCACGGCAAATGCCGTGGAGGCGGCCAGCAATATTGCAAGCGATACAGCAACCACCTGAGAGTACAGTTTTACCAAGGACATAGAGACCTCATTTTTTTAGAGCAGTAACGCTTACCACTCACTGTTGCTCTGCTTTCTGCGCTGCTTAACGCGGTGCTGCTTAACGATCTTCACTTCGTTACCGGAAATGTAGACACGTCCCTTCATGTTCAGCTTTCTGAGCATGCGCACCATATTGCGCTTCAGGTGTGCTGAATCAATGGAGGACTTGTACCACAATTCGTGGTGGGAAGAAGTGTTCAGGGCGTTGGACTTGGGACGGTGGCTGTCGTAACCGGTAAAGATGGTGATGTAATCTTCAACGTCGAGCATATCGTCATCGCTGAAACCGTCGAAAATAAGGGTCCATTCAAGCAAACGTCCGCCGGAACCGATACCGGAACCACCGCCGCCACCTGAACCGGAACCGCCGCCGTCAGAGTAGCTGCCGCCTTCAGGATGATACTGGTCAAGGCGGTCAGCGAGTACTGCGCCTACATCGGAACCGATAATCTTGGAGAGCTTGCCGACTGCTTCGAGAACGTCGTTACGGCTATAGGGTCTGGGAACAAGCTGGTACTGCTGGGGTTCGGATTCAAAATTACCCATTCTGGAACCGTCCCATACGGAAAGGAGGCGGCCTTCTACGCGGGCGGTAACCCTAACGCTGTTCTGGTTGGTCTTGGCATTGGGATAAATGCTGAAAATGCAGAGCACGTCGATACCGGCATCCTTGGCGATCTGGATAAGCTCAGCATCGTTACGTCTGGTGCGGCCCTGAACATGGGTCATGTGGGTCAGTGCGGTTTCATCTTTCACGTCAAAACCGAGATTGACCATCTCATTGGAAATGGCGTTGAGAACCCGTTTAAAAACCCTTGAATTACGGGGGACGGTATCAGGATCGGCATCTTCCCCGACAATCATAACCCTGGGCAGATCGGTAGCAAGCGCCATGGAAGGTGCTACAAAAAAGCAGACTATGGCGATGAGAAGCAGTACTGTTTTCCTCATGTCACTCTCCTTAAAATAGGTGGTTACTTAATTTAACTTAACACTCATTTATAACTATATTATATTACACAACTTATGCAACATAATTTGAATTTATTCCGGCAAATCACCTCAAGTAGACGACTGATTTAAAGAATAACCTTGAAATAATAAAACAATCGCAGACATGAGTCAAACCAGTTTAGAAAAATAAAGACATTCCTGAATGTTATATTTATCTTTTCGCATTTCATGACCTCCGTTGCTCCAGCAGCCTGCGCGGGCCAAGATTGAAAAACACACTGTTTTATGTATAACACATGCTAACAATATTTATCCACGGTTTTTATATTGAAACCATCGGAAATGAAAAGCGAGGGGAAAAATAGGCCCGTGCAACCCACGCTTTCTAAAACCGCATGACCGCATCTATAAGACTTGACCTAACCGAGCTGAAAACAAAAGTATTTTAACATGAAACCTAAAAAAACAAATAATGCTACACTGACATGGGAAATGATGCAGTGCTCCCGCGATGTGCTGGGTCCAACCTGTATGCAGAAAATTTTTTCACGGGGACAGAGCCAGATCAACCGCTACTGCTCATCGCCCCGCCATGAAGACCATCAGCGTAATCCGCTGGACAGACTGCACCTGCTTTTCAGTAAACTGGATGAAGAAGGCGAAAGGGAACTGGTAATCGCGGCCCTGAACCATCTGTGCAGCTCCATTGACCACCGCATTCAGGAAAAGGCGGAAGTGCAGCCGGACAAGCTGACAGTGGAGGAAGAGTGCCTTGACGATTACCCGGAAAAAGTGGAGCTGGATCGGTTGATTGCCAGCAACGCCGCCCCGGAGCTGGTCCGCAGGCAGGGCGAACATACCTGCCGGGAAATAATGGAAACAGTGGTCAGTTACGAGGAGTACTGTAAGAAAAACGGATATGAATAAAAAAATCCGGAACATGCCCCGGATTATATCTCGTCAGACAGTCGAGAAAGTGCCAGATGCAAGGCGCAAAAAAAATGCTGGAACGACGCGTATATAAATACGTGAGTTTCAGCATTTTTTGCAGCAACGCAGCAGATGGTGCTTTATCGGCTGTCTGACTATTTTTTCATGTTTACGAACTGGAACGGCATGTCGAGTTCAGAGGCTTCCCTGACCAGCGACATTACCGCCTGCAGGTCATCCAGCTTTTTGCCGGTAACACGGACCTGATCATCCTGAATGGCCGCCTGCACTTTCATTTTGGTGCCCTTGATCATTTTTACGATCTTCTTGGCGGTATCCTTGTCGATTCCTTCCTTAAGTTTGACTTCCTGTTTGAGCTGTCCGTTTGAAGTGGGTTCAAACTTTCCAAAATCAAGAGATCTGGGATCGACCTTACGTCTGGTAAAATGAGTGATCATCATGTCCTTAACGGCCTTGATTTTCATCTCATCACCGGTCACGAGGCTGATGGTGTTTGTCTTTTTGTTAAGGTTGATCTCGGTATTTACCCCGCGAAAATCGTAACGGGTATCAACTTCTTTAAGTACATTGTTCACAGCGTTATCGACTTCCTGTGCGTCAATCTGGCTGACAATATCAAAAGACGGCATGGTATATCCTCCATAAAAATTTTAATTACGGTATGAATCAGCTCTGTAATCTAACAATCGGCAAGACATAGTCAAGCCCCGCATACCTGTCGGTCAGGAAAGCAGGGCCTCGTCAACGGAAGGATATATGTCGAAAATGGTATCGAGCTTGGTAAGCCGGAAAATCTGCTCCACACGCGGATGCAGCCCGGTCAGTAAAAAACAGCCCCCGGCAGGAAGTCCGTTCACAGCCGGAATCAATCCGGCAAGCCCGCCGGAATCCATGAAAAGGACAGAGGAAAGGTCTATTACAAACTTGCACTCCCCATCTCTGACGAGACCGGAAACCTGTTCCTGCAATGCTGTTGAATTCGTTGCATCAACCCTGTTTTCACCAACCCGCAGAATGACAAAGTCCCCGACCCTTTCCTGAGACAAAATCATTTTTCGCTCCTGAACAGCTGCAAATTTACCCCGCTCCCCACTTGCCACTTCTCGACACACGCACTATAAGTTCATCCTTACAAAAAGTATCAAGACAATTAACAAAATAATTTCTATCATCCCAAAACATACAGAGCAACAACTATGTACATACTTAATTTAAATTATATCAAGCCCTTGGAAGACATTGATTCTTTGCTGGATGAACACATAGAATATCTGGAAAAATACTATAGCGAAGGAATTTTCATTACATCAGGCCGGAAAATTCCACGCACAGGAGGAGTTATTCTTGCGAATAACATTAGTCTGGAAAAGCTGGATGAAATCATCAATGAAGACCCTTTCAAGCGCGAAGGAGTTGCCGAATATGAAATCATCCATTTTACGCCCACAATGATGGCTGACGGCTATGAAATTTTAAAAGATACTCCAGAATAGAAATTCTGCACACTCAATGATTGCAAGTAATTAGTACCAATAAAAAAAACGGTCCGAAATGCCATTCCGGACCGTTTTTTTGTTTTCACAAAATCATATCCATCCCAGTTCTTTTGGTGAATATGTTTGAAGCTGATCGAATTTCCCGCAGCCCCAATTTCCCATAAAGCACATGCACTCTTCTCCGGGCAACGGCCTGCTGAAATAATATCCCTGAAAACAAGATCCTCCCATTTCCCGCAACTGTTCCAGCTGCTCAGGCTCTTCCACTCCCTCGACAACGACTTTCATATTAATGTTCCGGCACAACTCCAGAATACTGGAGACAATATGCTTATTCACATCATTGAGGGAACCAAAGGTCAGGGAGCGGTCAATCTTGACCTTATCAATGGGAAGCTCTCGCAGATAACGCAGCGAAGTATGGCCCATACCGAAATCATCAATAGAAATACATACGCCCCGCTCGCGAAGTCTATTCAGATTTTCAAGCTCACGGTCACTGGAAGTCATGGCGATTGATTCCGTAATTTCAATTTCAAGGCAATTTGCCGGGACCTGTGCTGCACGCAGGCAGCTGATAACTTTTTCGTCAAGCTTCTCATCAGCAAAAAGGGAAGGCGTAAAGTTGACTGAAACAAAAAAATCCTTGCCAAACCGCTCATGCCAGACGCTTAGCTGCGAACATGATTCCCTGAGAACAAAATAACTCAACTGGTCAATGCAGTTCATATCCTCAGCAAGAGCAACAACTACCTCCGGGGAGATATGCCCGTACGAAGGGTGTTTCCAGCGCAGAAGGGCTTCGGCACCGATGATTCTCCCGGCCTCAACATCCACCTGAGGCTGATAGACCATGTAAAGCTGCTCTTCATGCCTGATAGCATTGACAAGATCATGGGCTAAAGAACGGGCAACAAAACCTTCGAAACCGGGAAGCCCAAGGCATTTGTAACCATTGTACTCCCCAGTCCTGCGCGCCGCTGTAAGGACCTCGCTCATACCCTGCTCATACTGCTTTTTTACCACCCGGTCGAAAATAACCACAAACGGCATATATGCTCCCACACCGACAGCAAGAACAAAAAGCTGCAACAACACACCTGACCATGATCCTGTAGCCTGGTACACATTTAAAAGCGCAGGAGTTGTCCAATGCACCGCATTGGTAATCACAGGGACAAGCCCGGCCAAGGTCACAGCGTAGGCAATGCAGTAAGTCAGCACCGGGGTAAGGATAAACGGAATTGCGTAAATGGGATTAAGGATCAGCGGGATACCGAAAAGCAGAGGCTCATTCACATTAAAAATACAAACCAGCAGAGCAAACATGGAAATTCTTCTGACACCAGAATCACTTCCTTTCAGCAGAATAGCAATGATCAGGCTTAAGGTCAGCCCCGATCCCCCGACCATGGTGAAGCAATCGAGAAACCCTTTGGTCAATATGTGCGGTGGAACACTCCCGGCATGGATGGCCGCCATATTGAAATCCATATTTTTAGCAAAAAGAGCACTATCAAAAAAAGACAGGGTATTTGGACCATGAGCCCCGAAAAACCATAACAACTGCGAGCTGACAGTATATAACAGGCCGTTCAAAAACTCCGAATCTGTAAAATTAACTGCCAGAAGAATCAGATGCTGTTTTAATTCATGAAAATTGGTGAACCCTGCCATAAGCATCAATTTCTTGAGCAGGGCAAAAATCAGAATCACGGCCACACAGGCCGGGATAAGAGCCAGAACCTCCCGTGAAAAAAGATCGTATCCGGCCCCTGAGACGGGCACACGCAAGCGTAGCTCAATAAATTTATGAAGTAGATAGCTGGAAAGGGAGGCAACAAAAAAAGCCTGAGCAATCCCTTTACCCAAGGAGGCTATTTCACTGAAAGTTGCAAAGTTGATATCACCGTGCAGAATAAAAAAGCAGGATAAGGCGATAACCACAAAAAGGTTCGGACTGGCATACTCTCCGGACCCGTTTTTATTGTGCATGACCCCGAAATTATAACTCATACTGCACAAAAGAACCAATGCAGCAACACCGTATGTGCCGTTTACTATATCCTCCAGAACCGTTCTTAGAGGGTCGGAGATGATGACGGAAAAATTCTGAAGGGGCAGATTAAGGATACAAAGAAAAACAGCCCCGACAACAATCAGGGGGAATATCTGCAACTGGCTTCGCTTCAAGACCCTGAAAAAAGTCAGTGAAGCGACCCGGTCCATTTTCAAATTTATAGAATCCAACCACATAAATACGGTTCTTTTTCGCCTCTGCGTCCAATTTCAGAATATTCGTTCACAAAACACCTTCAACGCGATCAATTTATGCAAATAAAGACACAATAAAAAACAAAAATCAACTTATTTTAGGTTCTTATCAAAATTCTTTTTAAAATAACACCCCCATCATAAAATATGATAGATCAAGGCTATAAAACTCTAGTCGAGTGAATTAAGTCTATTGGTCAATTTACGAAATTCGGTCTTCATCTCAGTATTCTGAAATACGATTAGATCCGGGGTCTGCAATTCCGAAATACGGTCCAGCATGGCATTGGCATCACGCATCATGATTATGAGATTGTGCGCTCCCTGCACTGTTTCATAGGTATTCAGGGCCACTTCATATTCATGATAAATTCCGGACCTTGCATCAGCTATGCGTTTCCGGTTCTTGCCGAGATACTGGGCATACTTTCTGGCTGTACGTACAGTCAGCCCCTGTGCCGCGAGATTTGTTTTGTATATTCCCCGGTATTTGGCCGGTTCACTGTTTATTTTTTCAATTGTCCGCTGGATCAGTTCCTCCTGTTTACTGATTATATCTGCAATTTTAACCAGATAAACATCGTTAATTCTGCGTTCGTAAGTATCATAAAGATTAATCAGGATTCGCAGCAGCAAGGTATGCATACCGTAATACCGCTTGGCCATTTCAATATTTTCATTTGCCTCGGAAGTCAGACGCTGCAACTCGGCGGTGATCAGTTTCACATTGTTAAAAACAGAGACCAGACGCACATCATCATCCCCGGTAACGCTGTAAACCAGCGTTTCCACCTGCTCACGATCCACTTTCATGCCAATGGCCCGCATCTCTTCAAGAAGCTTGTCGATTAACGATTCCACCCGCCTCTCATTCTCTTCTTCACGGATTTCAAGATCTTTAATCTCTTCATCAATAGAAGCGGCATCCTTTTTCCAGACCTCCCAATTCTCCACCTTCTTTGGAGCGGCCAGACGTTCGGTTTTCAACTCCGCTACCCGCTCCCGGCAATGCTTTGAATCCTCCTGCAACTTGCGGATGGCATCCTTGGTTTCCGACATACCGGAAATACCGAGCACTTCTATACATTCATCCAGCAGATCGTTGATCTTCCCGTCAACGCTCTCTTTATCCTTTTCCAGCGGATTCCATGATGAATCCGGGACATTCCCCCGCAGATCCAATTCGGATACAGCATCGGACAAAAGAGGATGCACCTCACCCCAGACATCCTCAAGAGAGGACGCCGGGGCAGTAGAGGCAAAACAAAACACAAAAACAAGCACGCAAAAATAAGTTCTCACCTGAAACCACCTTAATTCCAGCTCTTGGATTAATCATCGCCACCGGAGTCATCACTACCGGAATCTTCACTGCCGGAATCGTCATCACGGCTGTCGTTATCATAATAGTCATCATCGCGGTTATGTTGATTATGACTGCTGCCGCGATTCTTTTTCTTCTTAAGCCGGAACAAAACCCAGACAACAACCGCGACCAACAGCAAGCTTATTAAACTTTCAAAATCCATATAACCTCCCGTTGTTTGATGGTTCTGCGGCCAGCATAGCACCTGATAAAAACAGGTGTCATGTATTAAATAAAAAAAGAGGGCAACTTTTCCAACTTATCAAAATTAATAAACCAAACATTATCAACTGAATGTGAAATAATTCCCATTTATAAACTGAAAATCATATAATACTATAATTTAACACTTCATAACTGGACATCTGTTCAACAGAGGCATATAAAACCCGCCGAAGGATAGTGGAATTACCTCCACCTCACATACTGATACCTGCGACACTGCCCCCGGACCATCGCCAAAATTCGGCCCTTCGACAGTGCCCCACCCGGCTTCACGCTTTACGCATTTCCCGCGAGCCAGACAAACCACACCACAAACACGGGATTGCCGGGATCCATCTTCAGTATTCATTGTTTTACAGATCTAAGCGAATGGAGAGAAGCTATGCAATCATTAGCGAAAACTTTTGTGAATACCTTTCTGGGCCATGCCCCGATGTGGTACAAACTGGCTATTCTGGCCTTCCTGATCATCAACCCCATAATCATGGCAACCGTAGGGCCTTTCGTAGCGGGCTGGGTCCTAATCGCGGAATTTATCTTCACCCTGACCATGGCACTCAAGTGCTACCCTCTTCCGGCTGGCGGACTGCTGGCAATAGAAGCGGTATTCATCGGACTGACCAGTCCTGAGGTAATTTACCACGAAGCGCACCACAACTTTGAAGTTATCCTGCTGCTGATTTTCATGGTCGCAGGTATCCACTTCATGAAGGACTTCCTGCAGTTCACCTTCACCCGCATTCTGGTTAATGTGCGTTCCAAAATGCTCATCTCCCTGCTGTTCTGTTTTGCAGGTGCATTCCTTTCAGCATTCCTTGATGCGCTGACCGTTACCGCGGTTATCATCGCTGTAGCTCTCGGTTTCTACAGCGTTTACCATAAATATGTTTCCAGCGGCGCAGACGCAGGCTCCCACAGCCTTGATTCCGACCTGCACCTCAAAGAAAAAAACCGCGAAGAACTCAAAGAGTTCCGCGGCTTCCTGCGCAACCTGATGATGCACGGCGCGGTAGGTACCGCGCTCGGCGGCGTCTGCACCCTTGTCGGTGAGCCTCAGAACCTGCTCATCGGCCACGAAATGGGCTGGCATTTTATCCCCTTTGCAGTCAACGTAGCACCCGTCACCATGCCCGTATTCGTAGTCGGCATGCTGACCTGCCTGCTGGTGGAACAGTTCAAAATATGCGGATACGGACACACCCTGCCCGGCAACATCCGCTCCTTCCTTTTTGAAGAAGCCATGCGTCAGGAAGAAAAACAGGGACAGGCCGGTAAAGTAAGACTTATCATTCAGGCCGCCATCGGCGTCTGGCTGATTCTTGCTCTGGCATTCCACCTCGCCGCTGTCGGTATTGTCGGTCTTTCCATCATCGTACTCTTGACCGCTTTCACCGGAGTCATCGAAGAGAGCCGCATCGGCCCCGCATTTGAAGAGGCCCTGCCCTTTACCGCGCTGCTGGTCGTATTCTTCGCCGTTGTAGCAGTTATCCACTCTCAGGAACTGTTCAAGCCGATCATCTCATACGTACTCAGCATGCAGGGTCAGGCACAGCTCATGGCCTATTACGTTGCCAACGGCGTGCTCTCCGCAATCTCTGATAACGTATTCGTAGCAACTGTCTACATATCCGAAACCAAGATGCATTTCGTACAGCTGCTTAATGCCATCCCCGGTATCGGCATGAGCGGCCAGGAACTCATGGCCAAACTGACCGATCCCCACGGTGTGCGTGCCGACGTAATCGCGACCCTGCCTCAGGCTGCAGCCGCACAGGTTCAGGCTGCCATGACCCAGTTCGACAAGCTGGCCGTAGCCATCAACACCGGAACCAACATTCCTTCCGTTGCAACCCCCAACGGACAGGCTGCGTTCCTGTTCCTGCTGACCAGTGCCCTTGCTCCGGTCATCAGGCTTTCCTACGGCAGAATGGTTCTGCTGGCACTGCCCTACACCATAACCATGTCCATCGCAGGTCTGCTGGCAGTTGACTGGTTCTTGTAAGAAAAAAATGCCTCCGGCGGCTTAAACCCTTTTGCAAAAGGGTTTAAGAATCCCAAAACCTTTTAATAGGCTTCGCCGAATTATTAATAAAAAAAGCGGGTAACCTGATTTCAGGTTACCCGCTCAGATTGCTGACTAACCCCGCTTTTCTCGGAAAGCGGGGTTTTATTATGCTTTCTTCCGTTCGATTTAATTTGAAAAGCTCAAGTTTGTGCGACCAAAGTCAGATTTGGGATCAGAAGGGAAAATTGTGTTTATTTTGGAGAAAA